>JANNGC010000647.1:0-3818 GCA_031380445.1 Pedosphaera sp. | reverse complement strand
GCTGGTGTTTCTGTTTTCCTTCAGCCGGGACGGCCAAAGGACTGATGGCAGCCGGGACGGCTGCCCCACTATCGTCAGCATCTTGAACTCAAGCTCGACGCCGCGTGCAAATTCTGGACTCATGGCGCGGATGATTCTTCGCCACACTCTTCTCGGCGCGACGCTGTTGCTCGCCGCGTCCGCCCTCCTCACCGCTCCGCCCCAGGCGCAGGCCGCGTGGTTCGGCAAAAAATCTGGCGATGACGCGACGCGTGAAGCCATTGAGCGCGCGGTGGACGCGGTGTATCCCGCGCTGGTCCGCATCCACGTCGTGTTCGAGGAAGGCGACGGCGGCAAGATGCAGAAGCGGCGTTCCAGCGGCAGCGGTGCCATTATCAGCGAGGACGGATACATCATCACCAATCACCACGTCGCAGGACGCGCGACGCGGTTGGTGTGCCGCCTGTCGAATCGCGAGGAAGTGGACGCGGTGCTCATTGGCACGGATGCGTTGAGCGACTTGGCGATTCTGAAACTGGATCTCACCAGCAGCCGCAACCCGAAGCAGAAGCTCGCGGTCGCGAAGTTCGGCGACTCGGACAAGCTCGCCGTCGGCGACGTGGTGCTCGCGATGGGCAGTCCCGCCGGGGTCTCGCAGTCCGTGACCAAAGGCATCGTGGCGAACACGGCGATGATTTCGCCCGACGGCAGCATGGTGCTCGACGGCGAGCGGGTAGGCGAACTGGTGCGCTGGATTGGTCACGACGCGGTGATCTTCGGCGGAAACAGCGGCGGGCCGCTGGTCAACTTGCGCGGGGAAATCATCGGCGTGAATGAAGTCGGTCTCGGCAGTCTCGGCGGGGCCATTCCCTCGAATCTCGCGCAGGCGGTGGCGAAGGAATTGATCGCGAAAGGCCGCGTGTCGCGCAGTTGGATCGGCCTCGAAGTGCAGCCGTTGCTGAAGAAGATGAGCGACGCGACAGGCGTGCTGGTCGGAACCGTGCTGCCCGGCAGTCCGGCGCTGACGGCGGGCATGAAGGCTGGTGATTTCATCACGGAGTACGACGGCACGGCGGTAATTGAGAGCCGCGCGCCGGAAGATTTGCCGGTGTTCAACCGCATGATTTTGAACACGCCCGTCGGCGCGAACGTGACGTTGAAGGGCACGCGCGATGGCAAGCCGATGACGTGGAAGCTCGCGACTATCGAACGCGAGCCGAACGAGGCGATGGAGTTTGAACTGTTGAACTGGGGGCTGACCGTGCGCGACTTCACGCGCATGTCGGCGATGGAGTTGGAGCGGACGGATCGCCACGGCGTGCTCGTTCACAGCCTGCGCTCGGGCGGGCCGGGCGCGGAGTCGAAGCCGGCGTTGCGGCCGGATGATGTGATTACGAAGTTCGCCGGAAAGACTGTGACCAACTCCGCCGCGCTGATCGCGCTGACGAAGGAATTTATCCAAGGTCTCAAAGAGCCGAAGCCGGTGGTCGTCACATTCGAGCGCGACACGCAGGAGTTTGTTTCCGTGGTGCGCATCGGCCCCGAAGTGGACGAGGAAAAACCCGCGCGCCCCGCGAAGGCGTGGCTCGGCGCGCAGACGCAGGTGCTGACGCGCGAACTCGCCGAGGCGCTCGACCTCGAAGGGCGCAAGGGCGTCCGCATCACTCAGGTGATGCCCGGCTCGCCAGCGGAAAAAGGCGGGCTGAAGAAGGGCGATATTTTCCTGAAGCTCGACGGGCAGGTCATTGCTGCCAGCACGCCGTCGGACCAGGAGCTGTTCGAGAATTTGATCCGCCAATACAAAGTCACGGGGACAGCGGAACTGGAAGGCGTGCGCGACGGGAAGCCTTTGAAAATCTCCCTGCCGCTGGGCCGTCAGCCAAAGCCGAATTCCGAACTGGAGGAATACAAGGACGAGCAGTTCGAGTTCTCCGCGCGCGAGCTGTCGCTGACCGACCGCATTGATGCGAAGCTCGCGGACGCGGAGAAAGGCGTGCGCATCGGCTCCGCGCAGAACGCCGGCTGGGCCGCGCTGGCGGGACTGTCGTCGGGGGACATTCTGCTGGCGATTGACGGTCAGCCCGTCGCGGGCATCGCGGAGCTGAAGGCGACGATGAAGAAGTTGAGCGAGACGAAACCGCGCCGCGTGGCGTTCTTCATCAAGCGCGGCATCCGCACGCAGTTCATCGAACTGGAGCCGAAGTGGTGATGAAGGCGGACACGCTGAACTTTGACTGAAGCTTTTGCAATGATGTGCGCGCCGTTCCCCTCACCCCGGCCTTCTCCCCAGAGGAGAGGGAGAGCGGCGTTCAGTCTCACTGCCATCCAGCACGTTCTGTTCAACGAACGCTGGCTGACTTTCTCCCTCTCCCAGCGGGAGAGGGCCGGGGTGAGGGAGAACGCGACCTACGCAGCAACATTCTCCTTTGCCAGCCGTTCCCACCCAAGCTCCCTGCATTTATGACCAAGATTACGAACTGGATTCTCACGGCCACCTTGAGCGCCGGAATTTCTCTCCACTACGCCCACGCCGCCGAAGACCCGCTCATCACGCAGGCCAAGAAAGTGTTCGCCGAGCAACAGGACTCGGTGGTCTGGATTTCTGTGGTCGCGAAAATCTCCTTGCAGGCCGAGGGCGGCAAGGAGGCGGTGAACATTCCCGACCGCGAGCAGAAGAACGAGACGCTCGGCACGTTCATTGACGCGACCGGGCTGGCCGTGACCGCGCTCAGCACCATTGATCCGTCGCGCGACTACAACGGACGCGAAGTCCGCACGCGCGATGGCACGGTCAAGATCGAGGCGAACGTGGTGCTGAAGGAAGTGCGCGTGACGATGCCAGACGGCACGGAGATTCCCGCCGATGTCGTGATGCGCGACGTGGATTTGGATCTGGCATTCCTCCGCATCAAAAGCGGCGCGAAGGAAGCGAAGGGCGTCGCGTTCAAGCCCGTGGACTTGAAGAATGCGGCGTCCGTGAACGTGTCAGACGACGTAATCACCATCAGTCGCAATGACGAAGTGTTGAACCGCGTGGCCAGCGTGGCGCGCGGGCAGATCATTTCCGTGACCAAGAAGCCGCGCGAGTTCTTGCGCGCCACGGGCGCGAGCCTTGGCTGCCCGACCTTCACCCCGGACGGCAAACTCGTCGGCCTGGCCGTGAACCGCACCGTGCGCGGCAAGTCCTCGCAGACCGTGCTCATCCCCGCCGCCGACGTGCTGGAAATTGCCGAGCAGGCGCGCGCGGCGAAGCCGGTGGTGGAGGAGAAGCCGAAGAAGACTGAGGAAGCGAAAGAGGAGAAGTAATTGTTAACCGCTAATGCACGCTGATGGACGCTAATTTTCCGGGTTCGTTTTTATCAGCGTTAATTAGCGTCTATTAGCGGTTCACTCCCTCAGCGGTTCAACTCCTGAATCCGCGCGTTCCGGATCATCACATGCGGAATGTTGCCGCGACTGAGTTCCTGAAACCCGATGTGGCCGCGGCGCGGGCGGTCTTTGAGCGGCGACGCCATGGTGTTGTCATGACGCTTCACGGGTTCGGCAAAAGCGCTCAGATCATTGTCCTGAATTTTCTCACCGTTCAAAGTCACCACGATGCGTGAGCCGCGCAGTTCTACGCGGTAGCTGTTCCACTCGGTCGGTTTGTAAACCTGCTTGCTCGGCGCGAGCGCGCGGTAGAGACCGCCGGTCAGTTCGGAATCCTTCGCGCTGGTGTTATAGCGGAAGTCCGCCATCTGAAGCTCCATGCCATCGAAGGCCGGGTCGCCCTTCATCGGCGCGCGCAACGCCAGCCCGCTGTTGCCGGTCTCGCCGAGCTTGAATTCGTATTCGAGGAT
>JANNGC010000631.1:0-1768 GCA_031380445.1 Pedosphaera sp. | reverse complement strand
GGCTTCCAGCACTCGAAGCCGCGCGTGATGCCGCCGAATGGCGCGCGGCCGAACGCTGCTGAGGTGGCGTTGGAGCCTTCCTGCTGCGCGGCGGACATCGCGACGAGGTCATTGCCGGCGGAAAAGGCGCGCTCGCCGGCGCCGGTGAGGATGGCGACCCACACATTGTCGTCATCGCGGAAGTCGCAGAAGGCCTCGTGCATCTCGGCGGAGGTCTGGACATCGATTGCGTTCATTCGTTCGGGGCGATTCATGGTGACGAAGGCGATGCGCCCGCGCTTTTCGTAGAGGATTTTCTCGTAGCTCATGTGACCTCGATTCATGCGTGACCGGCGGCCATCGTAGCACCGCATACGGGAGTGATCCAGACGAACGGCGCACAGTGGCGGCGCGGGCGTTGCGATTTCGTTAGATACGGGGTGTAGTGATTACTGGGAACGGCCGGACCACCGATGGGTAAGGTGCAAAACGTCATGTGTGCGTTGATCGAAGTTCGTAAGCGCGATAGAATCGTTGTACGGCAGAGGGTATGGATCTCGGCTCAGCCGAGGGAAGGGGCAGGCTTCCTATCATGGCGACCGCAGTAACGGTAAAGGGAACAAGTAAGTCAGACGCAGCGCTGCACCAGCGGGTGATGCCGTGGCTCCTTGTCACGGAGATCTACTGGATGTCGTACAAGCTGCTGGAGCGGCGGTTCTACCACATGGGGGTGTCGGCATCGCAAGCGCGCGTGCTTGCCGTGCTCCACTTCGCGAAGGGACCGATCAAGCCGAGCCTGGTGGCGACGTTGCTGTTCCAGGAGACGCAGAGCATCACGGGCATTCTCCACCGCATCGAGTCGCGGGGATGGGTGCGCCGACTGCCGGATCCGAACGACCGCCGTGCGGTTGGTCTGGAACTGACGGACAAGGGCCGCGAGGTCACGGACGAGATCGTCGGCATTTCTGTCGGCCTGTACGACGACATGTTCGGCAACGTGCTGTCGGCGACGGAGAAGAAGCAGGTCGAGGCGGCGCTGAAGAAGGTGCGTGCACTGGGCTTCAAGCTCCCGGAGACCGACTTCAAGCTTCGCCGAGCACAACAGTATTCCATCTGGAAGGATTAGCCCGGCGCGCTTATCCTGCGGAGCAGGAACTTCGTCAGTACTCGGTCTGGAAGGACTAGCCCGGCGCGCTTGTCCTGCGGGGCAGGAACTTCGTTAGTAGTCGATCCGGAAGGACTGAGAGTCGGCAGTTTCAGTGTTCGATCTTCAGCGGGGAGCCCGGCCGATAGGCCGGGCTTCTTCGTGTACGCGGGTGAGGCGTTAGGCATCGGAGCCGAGGACGCCGGCGGCATGCATGGATGCGATGCGGGCTTCGTCGTAGCCGAGTTCGCGGAGGACGTCGTCGGTGTGCTGGCCGAGCGTGGGGGATGGGGACGATGCGGCGAGCGGCGTTCCCGTCATCTGGATCATCGGGCCGGCCATGCGCACGGGGCCCATCAGTGGATGATCGACGGTTGTGAGAAAGCCGTTTTCGAGCACCTGCGGGTCTTCGAGCAGCTCTTCGGTGAACTTGAGCGGACCCGCAGGAACACCGCCTGCATCGAGCAGGGGCAGCCAGTCGTCGGTCGTCTTTGAGCGGAAGAGCGCCTCAGCCGCTTCGACAAGCTTCGCGCCGAATGCCTTTACCTCGGGGAGCGTCGGATCGACCTCCTCGGGGCGCTTGCCGATGCGCCAGTCCTCCATGTCGAGCACGGCGAGCAGCTTGCGGCGCAGCGGCGTGCTGAG
>JANNGC010000617.1:0-6777 GCA_031380445.1 Pedosphaera sp. | reverse complement strand
CCCCCCCCCCCCCCCCCCCCCCCCCCCCCCCCCCCCCCCCCCCCCCCCCCTACCTGTTGCGCTGTTCGCATGTCCCCCAAAAAAATAGAGCGCCGAGCGGATGCCCGGCGCTCCAACGACGAACAAGCTCAGTCGTGGTCGCAGTCGTCGTCGTGGTCATGGTTCGAATCTTTCTTCGAGACTTTGACTTCCACGATCTTGCGCGCCGTGTTCCCGGCGCTGTCCGTGCATTCCACGGTGAGGGTGTAAGTGCGATCTTTGTTGCCATTGCGTTCAGCGCGAAGGTCCGCCGTGAGATCGCCGGTGATGATCCAGTCCGGTTCCGCGCCGACGGATTCACTGCTCCGCACCGCCACGATGCGGCAGATGGTGGGCGAGCAATCTTCCACTTTCACCGTGAGCGTCACGGGGATGAGCTGGCCATTCGCGGGCCAGAGATGGCGCGGGCCGGCTTTGATCGATTTGATCTGCGGAGCCTGGGTGTCGAGCACGGTGATCGCGGCGGAGCAGGTGACGGTCGCCGCTTTGCCATCGGAGACGCGCACGGCCACGGTGTGCGGCCCGGCGGCGAGCGCGCCGTTGAGCTTCACGCTGCGAGTGCTGGAGGGACTGGCGGCGGAAAGGAAATTCGTCTGCACGTCCGTGCCGTCCACGGACCACACGAGCGAAAGCGCGTCGCCATCGGGATCGTTCACCGTCACGCGCAGTTCGTCGCCGCAGTTGATGGTGGAAAGGGCAGGGCAGGTGACGGTCGGAGCCTGGTTCTCAAACGCGCCGATGTCGCAGGCTGCGCCTTGCGGACGGGTCACGCCGCGCTGATCCGTGGCGAGCGGTGCGCCGCCCGCATCTGTGCAAGCACCCGCGTCCACCGCCGGGCTGCCGTGGAGCAAAGCGTGCGTGCGCGTGGGGCCGCCATTGAACGCGAGCGGGCCGAGGCGCGCATCCAGCGGTGCGGCCAGCGTGCCGGCGAGATCACCGTTCACGCCGTTGGCGAAACCGCTGGTGCCGTCGGTGTCGAGATTGTGGCCGGCGGAAATGAAGAACGGAGTGCCGACGATCCCAATGTTTTGGGCATCGTTTTCTGCGACCAGTGTGCCAGCCAGGCGCGCGATGAGACCAAAGCTGCCGGGCAGCACGGCCAAGACCACGGCGTTCGTGCCGCCCTTGTTCCGCGCGATGGTGCAGGCCGAGACATCCAGGCCCGCCACTTCGCCGGGAAACGTCAGCAGCAACAGCGCGCTCGCCGCGCCGCCGGGCGAAGTCACGTTGCCGCTGATCGTGCTGTTTCGCAGTTGGCCGAATTCACCTTGAAAATTAATCCCGCCGCCTTGCACCGCCGCGAAGTTGTCGCTGACCGTCGAGCGATCCACGAGGAGGTCCGGGGTGTGAAACGTGGAGATGCCGCCGCCCGCGCCGGAGACCTTGTTGTTGCTGATCGTGGAATCCACCACCGTGAGCGGTCCGACGCTGAAGATGCCGCCGCCGTAGCCCACGCCGCCGTTTTCCGTGCGCGCCTCGTTGAAGGCGATGACGCAGTTGCTGATCGTGAGCGCGCCGAAGTTGAGAATGGCGCCGCCGAGATTGTCCGACGCGCCATCAGGATTCAGCGCGCGCCCGTTGAAAAGGCTCAGGCCGGAGATGGTCACGTTGCCGCCGTTGATGTTGAAGATGCGGAAGGCGGGCGTTTTCTTTTTTGTGCTGCGCGCCACGAGCACCTTGGCCGGGCCGGGGCCGACGATGTTCAAGTCCTTGTCAATCGTCAGCGAACTTTTCAGCGCGATGGTATCCGAGCCGTCGAAGCCGAAACTTTTCATGCGATGCAGCGAGAAGCGAATCGTGTCGCCCGGCGCGGCGTCGGCGATGGCCTGGCGCAAGGTGCCGGGGCCGGAGTCGTTGTCGCTGGTCACGGTGAGGACATTCGTGCCGGGTGAGGGCGGCGGCGCGAGGGCGATCTTGGCCACCGGGCGCGCGGGCAATAGCGGCGAGAGAAAGTCGGCCGCGCTGCGGAGCGTCATCGCCGAGAGCATTGCCAAGGTGAGACAAATGCGGAGGCTGAAATGAGTTTTCATAGGTTGTGTTCTGATGACGGAGATTGTGAGCGGACGGACCTGCGCGGGCCAGTTTTTTGTGCTGCTTTGGAACGGGTTGATTGTCCCTGATTGGTTGGGCCAGTGGCGCGCATTTGATGACTCTAAGAAAACGCGGCGGGCCAACAATGGGGTGAACGCCGTAGCCCGTTTGGGCTAACGCGAGGGCAGGGGAGGAATCACTCCCTGGGCTTGAACCCGGATTCGCGCGCGAGTTGTTCCCACAGCGCGCGCTCCTTCTCTGTGATCGTCGCCGGGACTTCGACGCGCACCGCCACCAGCAAATCCCCGCGCGCGCCTTCGCGCTGCGGCAGGCCGCGTCCGCGCACGCGCAGGCGCTGGCCGTTTTGCGTGCCGGGCGGAATCTTGATGTTGACCGGCGCTTCCAAAGTCGGCACGGAAATCTGCGCGCCGAGCACCGCTTCCCACGGCGTGATGGACAGTTCGTGAACAAGATTCTGTTCCTGAACCTCGAAGTCAGGATGTTTCCCCAGCCGCACGCGCAAGAGCAAATCACCCGAGGCTCCGCCGCCCTGGCCCGCGCCGCCGCGCCCGGCGAGACGCAGCTTCTGGCCCTCGCTCACGCCGGCGGGAATCCGCACCTGATAACTGTCCGCCTTCGTGACCTGCCCGCTGCCGCCGCACGCCGGACACGGGCGCTGGCCGAGCGTGCCGCTGCCCTTGCATCGTTCACACGCCACGGCGCGCTGCAAATTCACCGTCCGCACCGAGCCGCGCATGGCTTCTTCCAGCGCGACCATGATGTCGCCCTCCACGTCGTTCCCACGCTCCGCGAAGGGTTCTTCGTCGTCAGCACCCGCGCCGTTGAAGCCGCCGCGCCGTCCGCCGCGTGAGCCGAACACGCTTTCAAAAAAATCGCTGAAGCCGGTGCCGTCGAATTGATACTCCGCACCGCCGCCCCGTCGGCCGCCGCCGGTGAACGGCCCGCCGCGGCCCGGCCCGCCCGGCGGACGAAACTCGGCGCCCTGCTTCCAGTTCGCGCCCAGCTCATCGTATTTCTTGCGCTTGGCGGGATCGCTCAGAACCTCGTTGGCTTCGTTGATCTCTTTGAACTTCTCCTCGGCGACCTTCTTGTCCTTGGCGACATCGGGATGGTACTGGCGCGCGAGCTTGCGAAAGGATTTGCGGATGTCCTCCGCGCTCGCGCCGCGCGGCACGCCGAGGACTTCGTAGTAATCTTTGAATTTGACGGCCATAGCGTTGGGCAAAGAAATGCCCGCGTCTTCTAAGCGCGCGGCCCGGATGGGTCAAGCTGTCCGACAGTTCTTCAGGGATGTTTGGAGCGCGGGTCAGCTGGAACTGGTCGCGCTGCGACCAGTCGGGCCGCGCAAAGCGGCCCGCCGGAAGGCCCGGTGCGTTCCCGAAATCGAATGCCTCAAGGGTCGCCCGCTGAACGCGGGCTGTTTTGTCGCAGCGCGACAAAAACCACCATCTTCAACCAGCCTCCGGCGTTTGTGATTTCCAAGTCCGCCCGTTCGCGACATAACCACGCGCATTCGTATGACGACATTTTTCTCGCGCCTCCTCGCTCTCGTACTCCTGCTCATCATCGGCGCGTGTTCCAGTTCGCGCCCGGAGTTCACTTCGCGCGACCTGGCGCGCGGGCTGCCTGAATTGCCCGGCGCGCGCGGCGGCGGCGCGGTGTTGCTACCGAACCAATGGTGGCTGCGCCCGGTGGGCAAACAAGTGGCGCTCGGCGATTTCCCGATCAATGTCGCGGTGTCGCCGAACGGACGTTACGCGGCGGTGTTGCACTCGGGCCACGGCGACAATGAAATCATCGTGGTGGACTTGCGCACGAACCACCTGGGTGTGGTTTCGCGCGCGACGGTGAACGAGGCGTTCTACGGGCTGGCGTTTTCGGCGGACGGCACGCGCGTCCTGTGCAGCGGAGCCGGGGATGAAGTGGTGCACGAGTTCAAGTTCGAGGAGGGCTACCTGACGTGGCAGCGTGGGATCAAATTGCGCCCGGCGAAGGAGCGCGGCATACCCTCCGGCCTCGCGCTGAGTCGCGACGGGAAAGATTTGTTCGTGGCAAATCTGCTCGGGCAGAGCGTGAGCCACCTGGCTTCTGGCGTGACGAATGGTGTCACGGTTTTCGCCGCGAACGTCGGCGGCGTGTTCACGAATGATCCGACGCGCACCGCCGACGAAGCGGCGATTCAGAAGCGTGCCGAGGCCGCGCTGCAAGATTCGCGCTCGGATTTGCCGTATCCGTACGCCGTGGTGTTGGATGAAAAGCGCGCGCGTCTCTACGTGAGCTTCTGGGCGCAGTCGTGCGTGGGCGTGATTGATGTGAAGACGCGGCAGCTCATCACGCGCTGGGCCACGGAGGATCATCCGAACGAAATGCTGTTGAACAAGGCGGGCACGCGGCTCTTCGTGGCGAATGCGAACCGCAATTCCGTGTCGGTCATTGATACGGAAACGGGAAAGACCGTGGAGTCGCTCGTGGCGGAACTGCTGCCGAACGCGCCGCCGGGCAACACGCCGAACTCGCTCGCGCTCTCGCCGGACGAGAAGCACTTGTTCGTCGCCAACGCGAACATCAACACCGTGGCCGTCTTTGACGTGAGCACGCCGGGGAAGAGCGGTTCGCTCGGCTTCATCCCCGTCGGCTGGTATCCGACGAGCGTGCGCGTGACGCCGGACGGCAAGCGCCTGCTCGTCGCAAACGGCAAAGGCGCGATGTCGAAGAGCAATCGCGAAGGCCCGATGAGCGGACGCGAGCCGCCGGTCAGCGTGCGCGAATACATCGCGGGATTGTTTCAGGGGACGTTGAGCATCATTGATTTGCCGGCGGGCGAGAAATTCAACACGCAGATGAAGACGTGGACGGCGCGGGCTTACTCGTGCCTGCCGAGCGCGGCGCGCACCAACAGCGTAGGAGACGAGGTCACGAGTCTCACGAATGACGACGATGATCAGAGACTCCTTACGTCGTCACCTACGAATGCGGTTTGGAACAACCCCATCCCACGCGGACTCGGCGAGACGTCGCCGATCAAATACGTCTTCTACGTCATCAAGGAGAACCGCACTTACGATCAAATTCTCGGCGACATGCCGGAAGGCAACGGCGACCCGACCATCTGCCTCTTCGGCGAAAAGGTGACGCCAAATCATCACGCGCTCGCGCGCGACTTCGTGTTGCTCGACAACTTTTACGTCGAGAGCGAAGTGAGCGCGGACGGCCACGAGTGGACGATGGGCGCGTATGCCTCCGACTTCGTGGAGAAGATGTGGCCGCTGACTTACGGCCACAACGCGCACAAGAAATACACTTACCCCGCCGAGGGCAACTTCCCGATCGCCACGCCGGCGGGCGGCTACTTGTGGGATCGCGCGCGCGAGGCGGGCGTCACGTATCGCAGCTACGGCGAATTCATCAGCAACGGCAAGACGCCGAACGATCCCGGCAAGACGCGCGTGAAGGCGCTCGAAGGGCATTTCGATCCGTGGTTCCGAGGGTTCGACATGGATTATCCCGACGTGAAGCGCGCCGAGCGTTTCATCTCTGAGCTGAAGCGATTCGAGAAAGAAGGCGAGATGCCGCGCCTGCAAATCATCCGCCTGCCGAACGACCACACCTCCGGCGCAGCGGCGGGCAAGCCCACGCCCTTTGCCGCGATGGGCGACAACGATCTCGCCTTTGGCCAGCTTGTCGAAGCGATTTCCAATTCCAAGTTTTGGGCGCAGGCCGCGATCTTCGTCGTGGAGGACGACGCGCAGAACGGCAGCGACCATGTGGACGCGCACCGCACCATCGCCTACGCCATCAGTCCCTACGTGAAGCGGCGCGCGGTGGATTCCACGATGTATTCCACGAGCAGCATGTTGCGCACGATGGAACTGATTCTCGGTTTGAAGCCGATGTCCCAGTTCGACGCGACGGCGATTCCCATGTTCGCCTCGTTCACCAGCCAGCCGGACTTCACGCCCTACAAACTGCGTCCTGCGCTCGTGGACTTAACCGCGCGCAACAAGACCAACTCTCCCGGCGCGAAGCTCTCCGCGAAAATGGATTTCACCAAAGAGGACGCCGCCGATGACCTCGTGCTGAACCAGGTGATCTGGAAAGCCGTGAAAGGTGAACACTCCGTCATGCCCGCGCCCGTGCGCGCGGCGTTCGTCTTCAATCATCCGAAGGGTGATGACGATGACGACGACTAAAGCCTGCGCGCCGGCGCGCGGGCTCTCCAGCCCGCAGCAAGCCGCGAAAGCCAGTCGGCGTTAATTTGTAATGGAACGCCCTGGTCGGCGCACGTTGCTGCGGACTGGAAGGTCCGCGCGCCGAAAACAAAAAACCGCCGGAGTTTCCTCCGGCGGCTTGTCGAAACGATTTTCGCGAACGCAAATCAGTAGGCCGCCTGCGCGCCCTTGATGTTGCGCTTGGGCATCCACGGCATGAGCGCGCGGAGCTTGGCACCGGTCTTCTCGATACCGTGCTGTTCGCCCTTCTTAAGCAGCGCGTTGTACTTCTTGTAGCCGGTCTGGTATTCCTTCACCCAAGCCTTGGCGAACTTGCCGTCCTGAATGTCCTTGAGCGCCTGCTTCATGCGCTTCTTCACGCTGGCGTCGATGATCTTCGGGCCGACCATCACGTCGCCCCACTTGGCCGTCTCGGAGATTGAGAAGCGCATCCCGGCGATGCCCTTTTCGTTCATCA
>JANNGC010000611.1:0-11302 GCA_031380445.1 Pedosphaera sp. | reverse complement strand
GTCGGAGACGTATGAGTTGCATGACATCACCACGCCGCTGGCGACGCTGCTGGCGGGTGCAGGAGCGGGGGCCACGAATGTCTTCAACGACCTCGGGAGCGGCCTGCCCTACGGCGCGCGGGCGGTCACGAATTCCGAGGGCGACCGCTACGTCACCATCACGCTGAACTCGAACGCGGTGGCCGCGATCAACGCGGCGGGCGGGCAGTCCTTCGCGCTCGGGGGCCGGGTCAGCACGCTGGCGGCGGTGCCGGGCGTGGATGAAAAGCTCTTCGCCTTCTCGTCTGGGGTCGCGCCGTATGTGGAACTGACGGTGCTGTTCGCGAACTCGGGCGCGCCGTATTTTTATGAGCAACTGCCGCCCGTAATTATCCCGGTGGGCGACGGGCCGTTCAGCCTGAGCGTGAGCGCGTGCGGGGCGGAGCCGTTGAGTTACCGCTGGTTTTCCAACAGCGTGCCGCTCAACCAGACCAATCGCACGCTCGCTTTCAGCAACCCCTACGTTCCGAACGGCAGCACTTATTTCGCCGTGGTCTCCAATGTGTTCGGGAGCGTGACGAGCACGCCGTCGCTGGTGCTGGTGAACGGGCAGGCCCCGCACGTTGAATTCTTCGAGGCCACGCAGCAGGTCGCGGTCGGCTTTTCCGCCGTGTTCTACCCTTACGTCTTGGGCAATCCCGAGCCATCCCTCCAATGGGATTTCGCGGGGCTGGAGATTCCCGGGGCCACCAATTTGTACTATGAAATCCTGAACGCGCAGTTGTTCCATAGCGCAACACTTTCTCTCGTCGCCAGCAACCTGCTGGGCGTGGTGACGAACGAGGTCGTGCTGCAAGTGGAGCCGATGCTGTTGTCCGGCCCATTCACTCAGGAAGCGATCACGGGCGAGGCCGGTTACATGTCCATCTACGCGGAGAGCATCGTGCCAGTGACGTATCAGTGGCGCTTCGACGGCACGAATCTGCCCGGCGCGACCGGTCGGACGCTCACCATCGGGAGCGTGCCGGCTGGCTACACCTTTCCGTATGAGGTCGTGGTGGCCAATAGCTACGGCGCGCGCACCAGTGCCGTGGCGAGCATCCTCGGCATCATCCCCAATCCTCCGGTCGTCGCGTACGCGCCGGCGGTGTCCCTGCCCTCCCCTCCTCTGCTCGGCAGGGACATGCTGCTGCGCGCGCAGGCGACGGGTATCGCGCCCTTGAGCTACCAATGGTTCTTCAACGGCCAGCCGGTCACGGGCGCGACGAACTCGGACCTGGTGCTGGTGAACTATGCCACGAACCAGAACGGCACGTATTCGTACCTCGTCACGAATGACTGGGGCGCGGCCGTCAGCGCGAATGTTTCGCTCAGCGGTGTTTCGCAAGCCGCGACGCTCCAGCCGGCCAGCTCGTCGCGCGCTGTCTTCACGGGGCAGCCGCTGGGTTTGCAGGCCACGGCGCTGGGTGCGCCGCCGCCGCGTTTGCAGTGGCAGCGGGACGGCACCAACCTGCCGGGCGCGACAAACTTCTCGCTGCTCTTCACCAGCGCGCAGCCGGCGGACAGCGGGTTCTACGTCTTGCACGCGACCAACCTGGTGAGCAGCACCAGCCTCGGCTTCTCCCTGAATGTCCAGCCTCGGAGAGCCTTGGACCGCTGGTCGTGGCGCAATGCCCAGCCGCAGGCCAATGATTTGCCACGGCTCGCCCACGGGAACGGCCGCATCGTGGCGGGCGGGGAAGGCGGCAGTTTAATTACCTCCACGAACGGCACGAACTGGATCACCACGGCGCTGGGGCGTCAGTTTGAAATCGAGCGGCTGGTCTTCGGGAACGGTCTTTTCGTCGCGCTGGCGGCGGACGCGGAGGAGCCGGACCTGCTGTTCCTCTCGACGGACGGGGTGAACTGGCAGCCGCGCGCGCTGCCCATCTCCGCCACGTTCTGGCACACGCTCGATTTCGTGAACGGCGAATTTTTTCTCACGGGCTACGATGGTTCGGCCCCGCTCCAGTTGCTCCGCTCGACGGACGCGCAGACCTGGACGAAGCAAACCGTGCCGTCCCTCCAGACCGGATTGGTCGTGGGCATCGCGTACGGGAACGGTCGCTACGTGCTGGCCAGCTACAATGAAACTCTGGTGTCCACGGACGCGATGAACTGGCAGCGCCACGCCGTGCCCATTTATCCGAGCGGGATCTTCTTTGCCAACGGCACCTTTGTCGTCACCACTTACTACGGCGAACCTTGGTTCTCCACCGATGGCCGGGTCTGGAACGAGCGCAACACCGGTCTGTCCACCGATTCGTACAATCCTTTTCCATTGCAGAGCGTGGCCGGCGGCCAGGGGCAGTTCATCGCCGTGGGCTTGAATGGCTTGCTCCTGCGTTCCGCGAACGGCAACGCGTGGACGGCCGTCAACGCCACCACCACCCGCGATCTCCGCGATGTGATCTACACCGGGACGCAGTGGGTCGTGTGCGGGAACGACGGCGTGCTGCTCACGTCCCCCAATGGCGTGACGTGGACGGACCGGCGCGCGGGGCGGACGCGCGACCTGTATGGAATCATTTACACGAACGGACAGTTCGTGGCCGTGGGCTACGAAGGCACGGTGCTGACGTCGCCCGACGCGCTGACTTGGACGGCGCGCACCTCGGGCACGACGCACGATCTGCACACCGTTTTGTACGCGAACGGGATGTACCTGGCGGGCGGACGCAAGGGCACGGTCATCACTTCGCCGAACGCGATCCACTGGACCGTGCGCATGACCCCCACGACGAATTACCTCGAGCGGATTGCGTGGGGCGGCGGACGGTTCGTGGCGGCGGCGACGCACGGAACGATTCTTAGCTCGACCAACGGCATCAACTGGGAGCAGCACGCGAATCCAGTGGAGGCGGACACGGAGTTTGAAGGTGTGGCCTACGGTAACGGGCGCTTCGTGATGGTGGGCGGCTACTTCTACGGCTCGGCCCACTCCAGAATGCTCGTGTCGTCGAACGGCGTGGACTGGGCCAACACCAGCGTGGAGGTCGGCAAGGGCTTGCGGGGCGTCGAATACGGCGGGGGCCGGTTCCTCGCCGTGGGCAACGACGGCGTGGTGATCTTCTCGACGAACGGGCTGGCCTGGAACGGAGCCGAGTTGGTCACGCCGTTCCTCAACTGGCGGCACCCCCGCCATGCGCTCGGACGTTTTGTGGTCGTGGGCAATGCCGGCGCGCTGGCCACCTACAACACTTCGATCCTCAACCCCGACTTTGGCTGGCACCCGCACACCACCATCGTGTCGCAGAACCTGCACGACATTGCCTACGGCGCGGGGAAGTTCGTGGCCGTCGGGAATGCCGGCACCATCGTGCAGTCGGAGTTTGCCGCGCCGCACTTCACCACACTGCGCTCCACGAACGGCGTGACGAGCTTCCGCCTCACCGGCGGACTGGAAGCCGAATACCGCGTCGAGTCCTCGCTCTTCCTCAACGCGTGGCAGACCGTGGGGAATTACACGAACGACGGCAGCGGCGTGACCTTCACAAACACGGGGAACCCGTTCCAAGGCTTCTACCGCGCGGTGAATCCGTGAGGTTGTGAAGCGCGGGCTTTCCAGCCCGCAGCAACGTGCGATGGAGAAAGGTGCTCGCCAGTCGGACACGGCTGGAAGTTTTTCCCCTTGGCCCGCGCCTTGGTTTCCGCCTAGAAATCCCGCGCTCCCGCGAACCCAAACTGTCCCATGACCGCGCCTGAACGCACACCGGCGGACGCTTCCAAGTCGAGGCAGATGTGGGCCGTGCTGCTCAATCTCCGCCCCGGCGACGGCCTGCCGCTCATCATCCTGCTCGCGCATTCGTTCCTCAAGGGCGCGGCCAAGGTGCTGCTGGAGACGCCCGCGAACACGCTCTTTCTCAGCCGTTACTCCATTGACGCGCTGCCGTTAATTTACATCGCCACCGCCGTGGTCTGCACGCTCATCGGCCTGCTCTATACGCGGCTCGAAACGAAGCTGTCCGTCCGCACGCTGCTCACGGCCACGCTGGGTTTTCTCTCCGTGGTGACGCTGGCGTTCTACCTGGTGCTGGTGGCGACAAACTCCAAACCAGTGATCTTCGGCGTGATGGTGTGGAAGGACGTTCACTGGACGTTGATGAATCTCGAATTCTGGGCGCTCGCCGGACTGCTGCTCGACGTGCGGCAGGGCAAACGGCTCTTCGGCTTGATCGCCATCGGCGAAATCGTCGCGGGCATGGCAGGAGGATTCTCCGTGCCGCTGTTCATCAAAGCCGGCGGCACCAACGTGCTCGTGCTCGCCTCCGCCGTCGTAACCATTGGCAATGTTTTCCTCCTCATCTACACGATGCGCCGACTGGTGCCAGCGGGCGCGGCTCTGGAGTCGGACGGGGAAATTTCCGACCGCCGCCCGTGGTGGACGCTGTTCCGCGACCGCTACCTCGCCCTGTTCTTCGGCGTGTCGGTGCTCTCGTTCTTCGCCGAATACTTCATCGACTACCTGTTCTACGAAAAGGTGGAGCGCGCTTTTGCGAGCGAGGAGAAACTGGCCGCGTTCTTCGGAATGTTTTACGGCGTGCTGGGTGTCGGGCAATTGATCAGCAGCGCGTGGATTTCCGGGCGCTGCCTCACGCGCTACGGCTTGAGCTTCGGCCTGCTCGCGTTGCCGGCGGCGGCGCTGTTCACGACCGGCGCGGCCTCGATGACGGCGTTGTTCGGCGTGGCGGCCGTGGCCGTGTTCTGGTCCGTCGTCGCCGCGAAATTTTTCGACGAGCTGGGACGACACACCATCGAGATGCCCGCGTATCGAATCCTCTACCAGCCGCTCGCGCCCGACCAACGGCTGCGCGTGCAGACGGTGCGCGAGTCCATGGTGGAACCGCTCTCCATCGGTGTCGTGGGCGCGATGTTGTGGGCGGGGGAAAAGTTGTTCGGCATCCAGTCATCGCACGTTCTGTATCTCACCGTGGCCGTGGTCATCGCATGGGCTTTGCTCTGCGTGTTGTTGCGGCGCGAGTACACGGTGCGACTCACACGCGCACTCACGGCCCGACGGCTCGGCGCGGGCGCGGGACTGGCGCTGGATGACTCATCGAGCATCGGCGTGTTGGAACAGGGATTTCTCAGCGCCAAGGCCGGCCAGGTGATCTACTGCCTCGACATGCTGGAGGAAAGCCGTCACGCCTCGCTGGAAAACAATCTCGTGAAACTGCTCGAACATCCCGACGCACTCGTGCGCCGCCATGTCCTCGGAAAGATCGAGCGGCTCGCCGTGCGCGCCGCGTTGGAACCGGTGCTGCGAATTCTGCCGCGCGAAGAATCACCCGTCGTGCGGGCCGCGATGCTGCAAACGATCTGCGCGTTGAGCGAAGCCGAGGGCATCGAACGCGTGATTCCTTTTCTCAAGGACGCGGAGCCTGCGGTGCGGCGCGGCGCGCTGGTTGGCCTGTTGCGACACTGCGGCATTGATGGCGTGCTGGCCGGCGGTTCGCATTTGAGCGGACTGCTCGCCTCGCCTGAAGCCTCAGAGCGCGTGCTCGCCGCGCAAGTGTTGGGCGACATCGGCATCACGAGTTTTCATCGTCCGTTGCTGGCGTTGCTGCGCGACCCGCAGGTCTCGGTGCGACTGGCGGCCATCGAGGCGGCTCGGCAGTTGCGAACCGGATCGGCTATTCCGTCATTGCTGGAGGCGCTGGCGGTGCCCGCGTTGCGCGGCGCGGCGGCAGCGGCGCTCGCGGAACTGGGCGACGCCGCCCTGCCCTCTTTGGAAGCCGCGTTCGCGACGAGTTCGCGCGAAGTCCGCAAAGCCATCGCCTCGATCTGCGGCCGCCACGGCACGGAAAAATCCGCCGCCTTCCTCCGACAACACCTCGCGCACGGCGACCGGGCGACGCGCACGCACGTCCTCGCCGCGTTGGTGGCCGTCCGGGAAAAGCTCGGTGCGCGCGAACTGCCTGAGGCCCGCGCGCTCATCCTGCGCGAAGCCGAGGAAGCCGCGTGGGCGCTGGCGGCGTGGACGGACGTGGGCCGCGACGCGGAATTCGCCGCGCTCTCCCGCGCCTGCCTCGACGAGGCGGCGGAACGCACGCACCGCATTTTCCTGTTGCTCGCCCTGCTCTATCCGGCGCGCGTCATCCGCAAGGCGCAGCTCGATCTGGAGGCCAACGCGAGCGAGAAACGGGCGCACGCTTTGGAAGTTCTCGACAACTTGATCACGCCCGAGTTGAAGCGGAAAATCTTCCCGCTGCTCGATCATCTTCCGCCGCAGGAAAGATTCCAGCAGCTCAACATCGTCTTTCCACAACCGCGACTGGCCCGGGCCGCGCGCTTGCAGGAAATGGCCGCCGTCAGCCAGTCCGGCGCGTGGACGAAAGCCTGCGCGCTCTTCCTCGCCGGTCAGGCGCGCGCGGCGGAATGGTCCGGCGCGGCCCTCAGCGCGGTGGCGGACAGCGAAGAGATCGTGCGCGAGACGGCGTTGTGGACTTTGGCGCGCGTCCACGATGGCGCGTTCCGTCAGTGCGCGCCCGCCTTGCAAAGCGACGCCAACCCGGCGATGGCGCGGCTCGCGCGGCAATTGCTGAACAGGGAGAGGAATTAACCGCCATGCTGCTCACCATTGAAAAAGTCATCATGCTCAAGTCCGTGAGCATCTTCTCGGACATCGCGGAGCGCGCGCTCGTGGAGGTCGCGTCAGTGCTGGAGGAAATGCGCGCCGAGCCGGGGCAGATAATCTTCGAGAAAGGCGACACGGGCAACTCGCTCTACGTGATTGCCGAAGGAGCGGTGCGCGTGCATGACGGCGAGAAGTCCATCGCCACGTTGGGGCCGGGCGAAGTCTTCGGCGAACTGGCCGCGCTCGATCCCGAGCCGCGCATGGCCTCCGTGACGGCCACCGAACCGACATTGCTGCTGCGCATGGGGCACGCCGAACTGGGCGAGTTGATGACCGAACATCCCGAGGTTGCCTTCGGCATCATCCACATTTTGTGCCGGCGGTTGCGGAAGGTGAAGTGAGACGTTTGGAGCGCCGGCTTCCAGCACGGCGTGTTGAAAGATTCCCGCGACCAACGCGCCGTGCTGGAAGCCGGCGCTCCGAGCACTTCACCACGCCGCGCGGTAAAGCTCCTTCAACTCCTCACGATTCACCGGCACAGGATTGGTGAGATGGCACGCATCATCAAAGGCCTGCACGACCAGGGCGTCGAACTGCGCTTCCTTCACTCCATATTGATGCAGCCCGGGCTTGATGCCGAGGTCGGCGATCAATTTTCGGACAAATTCAATGGTGCGAAAATCCGCCACCTCCGCCGCCACCGACGTCACTTCCAAACCGCACGCCAGCCCCACGCGGCGGTACAGCCCCGGCTTGCGCTGCGCGTTGAAGCGCATGACGTGCGGCAGGCATACGGCGTTGGCCGCGCCGTGGTGCATTCCGGCGAGCGTCGAGAGCGGATGCGCGAGCGAGTGCGTGACGCCGAGGTCTTTCTCGCTGGCCACGCCGCCCATCGTGGCGGCCACGAGCATCCGGCCGCGCGCCTCCATGTCGTGCGCGTGCGCCATGACGCACGGCAGCGACTCCACAATCAGCCGGATGCCCTCGAGCGCGATGCCCTCGCACATCGGGTTGAACGTGGGCGAGGTGAAGGACTCGACACAGTGCGTGAAGGCGTCGAGGCCGGTGGTTGCCGTCAGGTTCGCGGGCAAATCACGCGTCAGTTCGGGGTCGAGAACCACCAGCTTGGCCAGCAGACGCGGGAGAAAAATCACCGCCTTCTGGTGCGTGCCCGCGAGCGTGATGGTGACGCTGCGGCCCACGTCGCTGCCACTGCCAGCGGTGGTGGGAATGGCGATGCAGCGCGGCAGGCCGTTCCAGTCGTCGTTGAATTTGAAATCCTTCAGCTTGAGGCCCGGCTGCTTGATCAGGAGACGCAGCGCCTTGCCCACGTCGAGCGCGCTGCCGCCGCCGAAGGCGATGACCGTGTCGCACTTCGTCTCGCGAAAGGCCTGCGCCGCATCCACGACATGCTGCTCGATGGGATTGGAGTGAACGCCGTCGAAAAGTTCCCACGTCTTGCCGAGGTTGGCGCGCCCGAGATGGTTGGCGAGCAACTCGAACGCCGTCGTCTGCGCCATCACCTTGTCGGTCACGACCAGGGAGCGGCGCGCGCCCATCTGCCGCAGGCGGGTCGCCAGCCCGGCGAGCGCGCCGGGGCCAAAGGAGATCGCGGTGGGGAATGAGAAGGAGGCGAGTAAGCCGCTCATGGCGAGACTTTGAACCTGTTCCGTGCGGCACGCACTGAAAAAATGCGGGGGAAAAGTAAAAGGTGCGCGGGCCGGCTGGAGCGCGGACCGCCGAGTCCGCGTGTCTCTGGATGGCCGGAGTGCGCCCGCAGATTTAGGGGAGCCACAGATGAGCGACCGCATCTGCGGCTTCCCTGAATATGCGGGAAGCGTTCGGTGGGAACCACGAACACGCGGACTCGGCGGTCCGCGCTCCGGGCCGACCCAAAACAAAAAAGAGCGGGAGCTGCCTCCCGCTCTTTTCTGAAAACTGTGGGGCGTGGGAAAATTACTTCAGCTTCGCCAGCACTTCCTTGATGGCGTGGAAGTTCGGCAAGTCCTTCGGGGTCGGCGTCTGCTCGGCGTATTGGACCACGCCCGCTTTATCAATCACGAAGGCCGCGCGGGCCGAGGTGTCGCCCACGCCCGCGAGCATGGGGAAGAGCACGTCATACTTCTTCGTCACTTCCTTGTTCAAATCGCTCGCAAGGGTGATGCCGATCTTCTCCTTCGCCGCCCACGCGGCCTGCGCGAACGGGCTGTCCACGCTGATGGCGATGACGTCCGCGTTCAGCGACTGGTAGCCGCCCAGGCCCGCCGTCACGTCGCACATTTCCGTGGTGCAGACGCCGGTGAAGGCGAGCGGGAAGAAGAGGACGACGGTGTTTTTCTTGCCGAGGTTGTTGCTCAACTTCACCTCGACATCCACGGGCGACTTGGATTTGAGCGTGAAGTCCGGGGCTTGGGAACCGACAGCGATGGGCATAAATTTTTTCTCAGTTAATTGGTTAATGCGCGATGCGCGCGGGCGTTTATGGAGCCGTCCTGCGCGGGTGTCAAATGGCACTTTGGCCGGACGCGGCCGGGCCGGGCTAAACGTGCAGCCAGCCGATCTTGAACGCGAGGTAGGTCAGCAGAAAGGCCACGCTGCTCGTCGCGGGAATGGTCAGAATCCACGCCCACAGGATGCGCTCGATGACCCCGAGCTTGAGCGCCGAGAACCGCTTTGACGCGCCCACGCCCATGATGCTGGTCGTGATGGCGTGCGTGGTCGAGACGGGCATGCCCATGGAGCCGGTGATGGCCAGCACCGTCGCCGCCGCCGTCTCCGCCGCGAAGCCGTGGACCGGTTGCAGCTTCACCATCTTGTGGCCCATCGTCTTGATGATGCACCAGCCGCCCGCCGCCGTGCCCGCCGCCATGGTCATGGCACAAAGGACGACGACCCAGTTGGGAATGCCCTGGTTTTTCACGTCCGCCGGCGCGGGCATGTAGCCGAATTGCAGAAACTGCGGCAGTGCCGCGACCATGCGGTCCCCGAGCGTGAGCGCAAACGGGCTGGAGCCTTCCGGCGTCATGAGGAACCCCGCCCACTCCGGCAGCTTGGCGAAGCCGCCGCTCGTCGTCGCCGCCACCAGCGCCAGGGTGATGATGCCCATGCACTTCGTGGCGTCGTTCATGCCGTGGCTGAAGCCCATGTAGGCCGAGCTGGCGATCTGCGCCTTGCCGAAGACCTTGCCCACGGTCGCGGGTTTCCAACTGTGCAGGATGAAATACAGCGCGCCCATGATGGCGAACCCGCCGAGGAAGCCGAGGAGCGGCGACGTGACCATCGGGATCACGACTTTGTAGAACAGCCCGCTCTTGTCGCCGTTCTTCTTCACGGTGGTTGCCACCGTGGCCACGCGGCCGGCGAACGCCACGACCTGCACCTTGTTGGTGCCCATCAGGACCAGGTGTGTGCCGTTGGTTTTACCGGCGGCACCGAGCGCGGCCACCACGTCGGGCGGCGCGGGCGTGAGGGTTTGGATCTTCTTGTCCTTGATCTCGATCCACTTGATCGAACTCCAGATGGTGGTGGGCTTCCCGTCTTTGTCCGTGAGGGGCTTGACCGCGTTCATGCAAATGGCCGAGGCCAGGGCCGCGCCCAGCAGGCTGCCGACGAGCGCGTGGCTCGAACTGGACGGCAGCCCGTAATACCAGGTCAGCAAGTTCCACCCGATGGCCGAGACCAGTGCCGAGACCAGCACCGCCTGCGTGACGAACCGCGCGTCCACCAGTCCGCTCGAAATCGTCTTCGCCACCGCCAGCCCGAAGAACGCTCCGAACAGGTTCGTCACCGCCGCCAGCATGATCGCCTCGCGCGGCGTCAGCACCTTGGTGCCGACCACGGTGGCGATGGCGTTGGCCGTGTCATGAAACCCGTTGGTGTACGTGAACAGCAACGCCACGAAGATGACTATCACGACGAGTTCCATGATCGCGCGTGCTTAGGAGTTCTTGAGGACGACGTGGGAGATAACGTTGCCCGCGTCCCGGCAGCGGTCGAAGACCTTCTCCATGATTTCGTGCAAGTCTTTGAGCGCCAGCGCGGTGAGCGGGTCGAGCGAGCCGCTGTAGAGGACGCGGAAGTGGTCGAGCATCAGCTTGTCCGCGTCGCCCTCGATTTGCTGGAGGCGGGCGTTCTGGGTCGAGATGGAGGCGAGGTCGTTCTTCTTCAACCCCTTGAGCATCGTGACCACGATCTGGATGGCCTCTTCGAGCATGGCAATCTGCGTGTCGAACTTCACCTCGCGCACGCGCGGCGCGCAGAGGATGTAACGCTCGGCAAATTTCTCCACCGTCTTCGGAATCTTATAGAGCACGTTGGACAGCGCCTCGATGTCTTCGCGCTCCAGCGAGGTCACGAAGGTCTTGACCAGCAGCTCGCCGATCTCGTTGGTGATGGCCTTGTCCTTCCGGCGCGTGGCCACGAACTCATCGAGCGTGGGCGTGAGCGAGGGGTTGGTCAGGATGCGTTTGAGCGCCGTGACGCTGTGCAACCCTTCCTCGGCACTGGCCTGAAGGAGGTCAAAAAATTTGTCATCTTTGCCAAGCAGCTTTTGCAGGGAGAACATATGGGCGGCTTTGTCACACAACCGTCACGAGAATGTCAAACTTCTGCTGGGCCGGGGAACTACGGGAGGTAACTACGGGAGGTGATGGGGAACTTTGAACTTTGAACGCAGACCGCCGCCCCGTTCAAAGTTCACAGTTCGAC
>JANNGC010000607.1:0-4892 GCA_031380445.1 Pedosphaera sp. | reverse complement strand
GGTGGCCAACACGATCCTGAACCTCGACGAGACGATTACGAAGAACTGATGAGTCTGAACTTGTCATGCGTTTGGAGTGCGGTCGCTTTAGCGCCGCTTTCGACACGCATGACAAGTTCAGACTCATCAGTTATTCGTAATAGTCTCGTCGAGGTTCAGGATCGTGTTGGCCACCATTGTCCACGCGGCGAGTTCGGCGCGGTCGAGTTCGGGCTTGGCTTTGAAGGAGCCGAGGCCGAGCAGTTTCTCGGCGGCGTCCTTGTCCTTCTGGTAGTCGGCGAACTGTTGTTTGAACACATCCAGCAGCACCTTGGATTCATCCTTCGCAATCTTCCGGCTCGTCGCGAGACTGAATCCATAGGCCAGCCGCGATTCTGCGTCCTTGCCGCCTTCAGTCATCATGCGTTGCGCGAATGCGCGCGAGGCCTCCACGATTTGCGGGTCGTTCATCAGCGCGAGTGCCTGGAGCGGCGTGTTGGTGCGCGGGCGGCGGACGACGCAATACTCGCGCGTGGGCGCGTCGAAGATCATCATGTTGGGCGGCGGGCTTTGGCGCTTCCAATAGGTGTACATGCTGCGGCGATACTGGCTGTCGCCGGTGTCGGGCACATACTTCTGCGAGTTGTTGAAGGAGACGGCCTCCCACAGGCCGCCCGGCTGATACGGCTTCACGCTCTTGCCGCCCGCGCGCTCGACGAGCAATCCACCGATGAACAACGCGGTGTCGCGGACGGACTCGGCATCGACGCGGAAGCGCGGGCCACGCGCGATCAGGCGGTTCTCCGGATCACGCGCGAGCAACGAGGGCGTCACTTTGGAGGACTGACGATAGGTCGCCGACGTGACCATGAGCCGGTGCAGCTTCTTCATGTCCCAGTTCGAGCGGAACTCCGTCGCCAGCCAGTCGAGCAACTCAGGATGCGAAGGGTTGTCGCCCTGCACGCCGAAGTCCTCGGTCGTCTTCACCAGGCCGGTGCCAAAGTATTGCTGCCAGAAACGGTTCACAGTCACGCGCGCGGTGAGCGGATGCTCGGGGAGCAACAGCCAGCGCGCGAAGCCCAATCGGTTCGTCGGCTGACCGGCGGGCCACGGCGGCAGAACGGCGGGCACGCCCGGCCCGACCTTGTCGCCCTTCTTGTCGTACTCGCCGCGAATAAGCATGAAGGTGTCACGCGGCTTATCCATTTCCTTCGCGACCATCGTGGAGGGAATTGATTTCTCTATGCCGCTGTTCTCCTCGGTCCACTTCTCCACGCTCTCGAACATCTCCTTGAACTCCGGCGAGTGCAGACGGCGATAGACGCTCTTGATCTTCGCCTGCTGCGGCGCGGTGAAATTCTTCGTGGCGGCAAACAGCGCGGCGACATCGGCGGGCAGCGCGTGTTCGTCATCAATGCTGTCCTTGAAGGTGAAGTAAGCCGCGCCCTGCGTGGTCACGACTTTGAAGAGCAGCTTGTTCTCCCCCTTCTTCAGATTCACGGCGACCTTCACCGGACCTTCACCGGCTTTTTCTTTCACGCTGCGCTCAGCCACGAGCTTGCCGTTGACCCAGAGCTTGAAGAGATCATCGGCGCGTACGCTGAACTCGACCTTGCGCGGCGCGGGCATGGTCATGGTGCGATGGAGGTAAAAAGCGCCGTGCAGCCCGTGCAAATCCTGCACCAGCAGGTTGGCCTTGCCATCGGCGAAGTCTGGTTTGGCGTTCCACTTAATCTCATCGCGCACGCCGGCGTAAGTTTTCTTCAAGTCCACGGCAGTCTCCGGCGGAAAGACGTTCGTGAAACCCGCGAGCGTGCTCTCGGTCTTGAACGGCCCGAGCACCTGCCACGGCTCGGCCTTCGGCGGCGCGAGCAGTTGCACGAGGTCGTCATTCTGCGCCGCGCTCAGGCGGAAATGGCCGATGGCACGCTTGCTCGTGGAGGCTTCAAACCTCAGCACCACATTCAACGTGGCGTTTGATTTGATCGCCAGCGGTTCGGCGGGAAGCAACAGGACGGCGTGCGCGTCCGTGAGTCCGTTCGTGTCCGCCTGCCAGCCGGTTTCGGGTTTCGCGTCAATGGCCAGCGCGGCTTCATTGCCGGCCTTCGCGGAGTCGGCGAGCGCCTGGGTGAATTTAATCTTCACCGGCTTGGCATTCGTGCCGGGATAAATGATTTCCGCTTCAAACTCTGAGAGCCGGAAGTTGCCATCATCCGAGCGCCCGGAAGCTTTCAGCGGCAGCGATTCGTGGGGCAACGCCTCCAAGCGCACTGCGGCGAGATTTCCCGGCGCGAGCTTGAGCTTCACTTCGTAACTGTCCTTCGGCGGATTCGTCCCGCGCGCGAGCACCGAGTTGTCCGCGTTCACTGTGAACTCCGTGCCATTCGTTGATTTCACCGACTCGGGTTTCAACATCGTCCAGCCCTCGCTGAGTTTGCTGCGCCACTGCGCCTCCCACGCGGGTTGCTTCACGTCGAGTTCCGGCATCGGCGCGTCGAGTTTCTTTCGTCCGTCCGCGAGCAAGGTTTTCAATTCACCCTGCCGCCGCGTTTGATCCATCGTGGGCACCTTGATCGAGGGCGCGGGATTCGGCGCGTTGGCGTCCATGACCGACTCGTTGAGATTATTGAACAGCGCGTAGAGACCGTAGTACTCGCTGTGCC
The DNA here is from genome assembly GCA_031380445.1 of Pedosphaera sp. Classification (GTDB taxonomy): domain Bacteria; phylum Verrucomicrobiota; class Verrucomicrobiia; order Limisphaerales; family SIBH01; genus JANNGC01. The sequence goes on along the minus strand of JANNGC010000607.1, from coordinate 2,250 downwards.
GGATGGGATCATACTTGTGCGTGTGGCAGCGCGCGCAGGTCAGCGTCAGGCCCATCCAGATCGTGCTCGTCGTCTCCACGCGGTCGAAGGTGTACTTGGCCTGATACTCCTCGACGATGGCCCCGCCTTCGCCGGTGCTGAGATTGCAACGCACGTAGCCGGAACCAATCTGCTGATCCACCGTGGCCTCGGGCAGCAGGTCGCCCGCGATCTGCTCCGTGGTGAACTGATCGAACGGCATGTTCTTGTTGAAGGCGTTGATGACCCACTCGCGCCATTTCCACAGGCTGCGTTCGGAGTCGATGTGGTAGCCGTGCGAATCCGCGTAACGCGCCGCGTCGAGCCAGTAACGCGCCGCGTGCTCGCCGTAGCGCGGGGACGCGAGCAGCCGATCCACGACCTTCTCGTAGGCGGCCGGTGATTTGTCCGCCAGGAAGGCATCCACTTCGTCCGGCGTTGGCGGCAAGCCTGTGAGATCAAAACTCGCGCGGCGCAGAAGCGTGGTCTTGTCCGCTTCCGGCGCGGGCTTGAGTTTTTCCTTCTCCAGCTTGGCGAGGACGAAGGAGTCGATTTCATTCTTTGCCCATGGCTTGTCCTTCACGGCGGGCAGGGCAGGGCGCTTGGGTGCTTCGTAGGCCCAGTGCGTTTGCCACGGCGCGCCTTCGGCGATCCAGCGCTTGAGCAGATCGGTTTGCGTCGCCGTTAGTTTCTTGCCCGTCTTCGGCGGCGGCATCACGTCATCTTCGTTCTTGGTCGTGACGCGTTCGACGAGCGTGCTCTTCTTCAAGTCGCCCGGCACGATGGCGAAGTCGCCGGACTTGGCGGCCTTGAAAGCGTCTTCCTTCGTGTCGAGCCGCAGCTTCGCCTTGCGCGCCTGATCGTCCGGACCGTGGCAGGCGAAGCAGTTGTCGGAAAGGATGGGCCGGATGTCGCGGTTGAAATCCAGCTTCGCTGTCTTCGGACTGGTGGCGGCGAAAGTCAGCGACGTGAACGCCAGCAGCGCCAGCGCTGACAGCACCGCGCGCGCACCGCGCGCGCCAGTCTTAGTCTCGCAGGCGTCCTCGTCTGCAGGGCGGCAAGCGGGGGCGCTCGCCGGCCGGATGACCGGCGGGGGCGCCTGTCCCACTCTCGTGATTCGTTTCGGCCTCATGATGTTGTTTTCTGGAATCGCGGAAAGCTAATGGCACCCCGCGTTGAATTACGACGAACTTTTGCACGCCGGCATTGAAAGTTTCTCGGCGGTCGCCTGTGTTCACGAACCGGCTCTTTCCAAAAACCGCGTTGAAGAGGCGCAGGTGCTCCGTTACGGTGCGCGCCGTGTTAGAAGATCGTTCCTACATGCGCGCCGATCCACATCGTTCAAGGTGGAGCGCATGGCTCATTGTGATCATCGCGGTGACGGTGTGTTTCGCGCTGCAAAAGATCGTGATGGTGTATTTCGGGAGGGCGGTCTGGATTTCTAATCACCTCGGGTTGAGCACGGAAGGTTTGAAGAACGGGTATGTCTGGCAGTTGCTCACTTTTCAATTTCTTCACGTCGATCTTTTTCACCTGCTCGGAAATCTGCTCGGCCTCTGGTGCTTCGGGCGATTCGTGGAAGAACGGCTTGGGACGAACGCGTTTCTGAAAGTCTATTTTCTCTCCGGCGTGGGCGGCGGACTCTTGCAGGCCGGCTTGGGCTTCGCCGCGCCGAATTATTTTGGCGCGACGACCTTCGGCGCGTCGGCGGGCGTGTGCGGATTGATTTCCGCCTTTGCCATGATGGAGCCGGAGGGGGAAATCCGCCTGTGGGGCATCCTGCCGATTAAGGCGAAACATTTTCTCTGGGGCGCGGGCGGCATCGCGTTGTTTTTCACACTCGTGCCCAGCGGCGGCGGTTACGCGCACGCCGCGCACTTGGGCGGTTTCATCGCGGGCCTGGCCTTCATGCGCTGGGATTCAAGCCGTCCGGCCATGTCGTGGAACCCGCTGCAAGGCCGCCGGCGCAAGCGTGAACTGGTGCAGGCGGCGGCGAAGATCACGCGCTGGCGCGGCCCGCGCGAAGAAGTCGCGACCGAACTGCGGCCCGAAGAATTCATCAGCAAGGAGGTCGATCCAATCCTCGACAAAATTTCCGCGCACGGCATCCACAGCCTCACGCCGCGCGAGCGGCAGATTCTGGAAGCGGCGCGCGCGAAGATGGGGAAGCGGTAGGGGAAAGTTATCAGTGAAGGAGTAATCAGTAATCATCCACGCCGCGTCGTCCTCAAA
>JANNGC010000605.1:0-4615 GCA_031380445.1 Pedosphaera sp. | reverse complement strand
CGCCATGCCCTCGGGGAAGTATGTCGCCACCGCGTTGCTCAGACTCCCGAGCAGCACTTCCCCGGTCGGATTGGACAAGGTCAGCAGAATGGTCTTGTTGCTGTGTTGCAGCGTGTTGTCCTGGAGCGGGATGGTGAAGGTCTTGAAGAACTCACCCGGCCCAAAGGTCAGCGTGTTCGACGAGCTGAAGTAGTCCGTGTCCACGAGAGCCGTCCCATCCGAGGTGGCATAGTCCACCGTGCCGCCGGTCGTGAATCCCCCGCCCGACACCACCGTGACGGTGATGAACCCGGCGTTTTCATAAGCCTGAAAGCTGCTGGAGGAAAACTGCACGCCCGTCGGAGCCAGAAGATTGGTCCCGCTCGCCCCCGACCAGTTCAAAAAGAAAAACCCGGTCCGGGTTCCGAGCGCCTCGGTGTAGTCGAAACCGTCCACGGCGATGAAATACTCGGTCCCGGCCGACGCGAAGAAAGTCATCAGACTTTGCAGGCCAAAAAAGCCAAAGTCCAAGCTGTCGTCATCAGCGGCGATTTGAATCAGCGTGGGGAGACTCGCCCCCGTGTAAGCCGCGAGCACGGTGTCGTAGCCGCTGCCTCCGGTGTCAAAGCTGATGAAGCCGGTGGAGGGCGCGATCCAGCGGTACCAGACCGAGTGCTGCGACGCGCCGGGGCGGGGCAAAAAATTCCAGTGAATCGGCTCGTTGAATTCCTGGCTCGCACCGGCGGTGGTTGCAAAAACGCTGCCCAGCGGCCCGATCAGGACGGAGGCGTTCGTGAAATTGTCGTTGGCCGGCTGCGCCGCCGCGCGCGGCACGGCGGCGCACAGCACCGCCAGCAGACCCACGACCATCATTGACCAACGCCACTGGGTGCGGACACGATTCATCGCGCCGCCCCGCTCGAAAATGCTGCTCATATTCAATTGCAAATTTTCCGGTCTGGCCGGTCCAGTTTCTGCCTGATTCTTCATGGTCCGAAACGCCGCGCCCGGTAAAAGCGATGGCTGTTGCTCAGAACATTCGGGTCGCTGAAGTCCAGCGTCACGCCCGTCGCCACGTTCGTGCTGAACGCGAACCAATAAGAAAGATCACTGGTGCCTTCAAGGATATACGCGCTCCCCGGCACCGAGTTGAGACGCAGCCGCGCGCTGCCCGCCACCACCGCCACTTCCGTGAAGCGCAGCGTCTGAATTTCGGACGCGTTCAGCCGCGCCACGCCGCGTCGCGGCAGCCCGCCAATGGTCGTAAAGTCGCCGCCGATGATGATTTTTTGATCCGGTGTCAGCACGGAGGCGAAGACCGTGTTGTCTGCCCCGTTCGTTGAGCCGAAGGTGAGATCCAACGAGCCGTTCTCGCGCAGCAGCGCGTAACGTCCGCGCGGCACGCCGCCCATCGAGGAAAAATCGCCGCCCGCAAACACCGAGCCGTTCGTCAGCACGCTCACCGTATAAACGATCCCCGTCGCGCCCGCGCCGGGATCAAACGAAAGGTCGAGCGAACCATCCCCGTGCAACCGCGCCAGGCCGCTGCGCGGCACGCCGTTGACGGAACGGAAACTGCCGCCAATGACCATTTTCCCGCCCGGTGCCGGCGCGATGGCGAAGACGTTGCCGTTCGTGATCGTGACCGGCAGCAGCGTGACATCGAGGATGCCGTTCGTGCCCAGTCGCGCCACGCGCGGACGATAAAACCCGGCGACATTGGTGAAGCCGCCACCGAGCAAGACCTTGCCGTCCGGCTGCAAGGCCACGGCGTTCACCACTCCGTCCGCACCGGTCGAAGGATCAAACTGGAGATCGACCGTGCCATTGACGCGGATGCGGGTCACGCCCGAGGCGGGCAGCTTGAACGCGCCGCCCGCGACAATTTTTCCGTCCGCCTGCGCGGCCAGGCCGTTGATGGCCGAGTCGAAAGCCATCGGCTGGGTGAAGGCCGGATCCGGCAGACCGTTCGTGGTCAGACGCACCACGCGGTTGAAAGCCTGGCCGTTGAAATTCGTGAACGCGCCGCCGACCGCGATCTTTCCGTCGGCGGAAATTCCAAGGCCGGAGACGACCGCGTTCGGACCCGCGCCAGGCGTGAACGAGGCATCCACCAGACCGTTCGTGTCGAGCCGCGCGAGGAAGTTCAGGTTCGAGTTCGCGAAGTTGGTGAACGCGCCGCCGACCAGCAGCCGTCCGTCCGTCTGCAAGGACAGCGCCCGCACAAAACGGCCCGCGCCCGCGCCCGGATCAAAACGCAAGTCCGCCTGACCCGCGCCCGGATCATTGTCCACAATGCTCAACACCGCCGAGGCCGGGAAGGACGCGCCCACCGAACCGGGCGATCCCAGGCGCAGCAGCAGCGTCTCGGTGAACTCCGGCTCGCCGTCGTCACTGATGAGCGGCAGCAGCACGGTCTTGAACGCCTCGCCGTTCGTGAACGTGATCAGATTCGTGAAGCCCACGTAGTCGTAGCCCGCCGCCGCCGTGATGTTGCTCGTGCTCAACGTGATGGTCACGTCGCCGTCCAGCGAGCCGGCGCGGATGAACGTGATGGCCGCGTTCGTTCCGCTCTCGGCCACCGTGTATTCCGAGTCGGCAAAATAGACCGAGCGCGCGCTGTCCAGAATCACCAGCGTGGCCCGGGACAGATCACCGAGATCCACGAGCGCTGAGGCGTTGGTCAGGAACAGCCGCACCGTCTCGTTGCCTTCGACCAGCACATCATCAAAAACCGTGACGGTGAAGGTCTTCGTCAACTGGCCGGCGGTGAACGAGAACGTGCCGGCGGCGGTGAGATAATCCGCCGGCGCGGTCGCCGTGCCGTTCGCGGTGTAATACTCGACGTTGAACGCTCGGTTGGTGCTGCCGGTGCGCTGCACCGTGATGGTGGCCACGGCCCCGCCCGCCTCGGACACGGAGTATTCACTGAGCGCAAATTCCACGCCCACAAGGTCAAGGAATTCGTCGCCATGCACGCGGGCGATGCGGTTGCGCGGCAGGCCGTTCACGAACGTGAACTCGCCGCCGATGATCAGCGCGCTGTTTTCCTGCGCGACGGCGGCCCGCACCGGCGCGTTGGCTCCGGAGCCGGTTTCAAAGCTGCGATCCGCACCGCCGTTCGAGCTGAGGCGCGCGAAGCCCGCGCGCGGCACGGCGTTGTAATTCAGGAATGCGCCGCCGATGAAGACCCGTCCGCCCGCCGTGGGAGCGATGGCGAAGACCGCGCCGTCCGGCCCGGAGCCGGACTTGAAGGAGCCGTCCAGCACGCCCGTGGTTTCGAGCCGCACGAGGTGGCTGATGTTCGTGGTGTTGTAATTCGAGAACGAGCCGCCGGCCATGATACGCCCGTCCTCCAGCACCGCGACCGCATGAACGGGGCCGTTGAAGCCGGAGCCGATCTGGAAGCTCGTGTCGATGGTGCCGTTTGTGTTCAGGCGGGCGAGGGAGAAACGGTTCGTGCCGCTGACCAGCGTGAACGCACCGCCGATCACAATCTTTCCGTCCGCCTGCACCGCGAGGGCGTGAACATTGCCGTTGATGTTGGCCGCAAAATTTGTGTCCACCGCGCCGTTCGTGCCGAGCCGCGCGAGGAAGCTGCGGTTCGTGCCGCCGACCTGCGAGAAATCTCCGCCGATGAGCACGCGCCCGTCCGGCTGCACCGCGATGGCGCGCACCGTGCCGTTCACCCCGCCGGCTCCGACATCGAAGCTGAGGTCCAGCTTGCCGTCGCCGTTCAGGCGCGCGAGGCCCGCGCGGTTCGTGGTGTTCATGGTCGTGAACTCGCCGCCGGCCAGCACGCGTCCGTCCGGCTGGACCGCGACCGCGAGGACGTTGCCGTTCGCGCCCGCGCCGGGGTTGAACGAGGTGTCGAGCGCGCCGTCCGGTTGCAGGCGCGCGATGCGGTTGAAGACGAAACCGTCCACCGTGGTGAAGTCGCCGCCGATGTCCACGCGGTCGAGGAACTCGACCAGCCCGCCGCGCGGCGACTGGGCCACGGCGCGCACCGTGGCGTTCGCGCCGCCGCCAGGGTTGAACTCGAAATCCACATTCCCCGGCAGCTCGTTGTCGAGAATCGTGACCGTGGTGAAGACGTTGGTGCCAAGCAGCGTGGCTCCGGGCAGCGCCGTGTTGGTCAGCGTCTGCGCGCCGCTCAACGTGACGCGGAAAGTCTCGCTGCCCTCGCCGATCACGTCGTCGAGAATGGGGACGGTGATAACGCGGGCCGATTCGCCCGGCACGAAGAACGCCACGCCGGAGCCGTTCGTGTCCGTCTCGTCGTGGTCGCCGGTGAAGGTGATGGTGTTGGCGACCGTGACGTAATCCAAATCGTTCGTCGCCGTGCCGTCGCTGGTCGCGTAATTCACGGAGACCGGATTGACCGTGCCGCCGACGCGGCGGACGACGAGGCTGACGAAGGTCGAATACTCAATGACGGAGTAGCCCGTGACCTCGAACTCAAGCTGGCATTCGTCATCTACAATCACGAGCACGGCATTGCTCAGAACCCCGAGGGCCGTGCCGCCGGTGGGGTTCGACAACACGAGCGTCACCCTCTCGTCCCCCTCGAACAGCGCGTCGTCCACCAGCTCGACGGTGCGGGTCTGTTGCGTCTCGCCCGGCGGGAAGGAGATCG
>JANNGC010000582.1:0-4763 GCA_031380445.1 Pedosphaera sp. | reverse complement strand
ATGATTTTGAAGTGGCGTTCCGGCTGCGCGTGCCGGTGAGGGTTGTGGCCGAAGGCACGCTGCCGAGGCCGGAGGCGAAGTCGAAGCGGGTGTTGAGAGTGGAAGGTTGAGCCCAGAAAAGTTTTCTGACTCTCAACTTTTAACCCTCAACTCTTCCGTGCCACCACGAACGAGTTGAACATCACGTAGCGCCACGGGCCGAGATTGAGCGCAAATTCCACCGGTGCGGCCACGTAGCGGTCGGTGCATTCCACGCGCTGCACTTCGCAGCCGGCGTGGGCGAGGAAGAATTCCATCTCCAGCGCGTTCGTGGCCACGATGGCGTCGTCGTCGGGCGTGAACGGCTCTTTCACGATGGGCGTCATGCGGTCGAAGCGCACGGTGTCGGGGGACTGGTGGATTTGCGCGCGCTTTTCGTTCAGCCGTTTCCAGTTAGCGAGCTTGCGGCCTACGCCGCGCATGTGCGGGTGGTAATCGCGAAAGCCGAGCACGCGGAAAAAATTCGGGCTGGAGAGAACAATCTTCCCGCCGGGCGCGACGACGCGGACGAGTTCGCGGATGAACGCCTCGGGTTCATCCACATGCTCCAGCACGTTGAGCGCGCCCGCGCTGGCGAAGGAACCGTCGGCGAAAGGCAGCTTGCGCCCGTCGTAAAGCTGGCAGCGCGGACAGACTTTCGTGGCGCGCTCGATGTTCGGCTGCGAGACATCCACGCCGTGCGCCTCGAAGCCCGCCTCGTTCAAACGCGCCACGACCTGGCCCACGCCGCAGCCCACGTCGAGCGCGCTCGCGCCGCCGGTCGCGGGCTTCAACGTGTCCGCATACTTCGCGTAGAGCTGCGGGTTCCACGCCGCGAGATGCGCGGCGTAGGCTTCGTTGTTCTTGTAGTAGGAATCCTGGTGGCTCATGGCGGCGCGCGTCACGGAGCCGGGCGTGAACCCGACCGCCAGCGATCCACGACGAGGAACGCGACGAGCGCGAAGCCCACGGCGATAATCCAGAAGCCCCACCAGAAGAACGTGCTCGGCTGGTAGCGGAAGGTGACCTGGTGTTCGCCCGCCGGCACGAGCACGCCGCGCGCGACGAAATTCGCGCGCACCAGTTGCGCCGGCTGGTTGTCCACCCACACGTTCCAGCCGGCGTCGAGCTTGTCATTGAAGAGCAGCAGGCCGGGTGCGGCGGAGGCGGTGCGGACCTCGACGTGTTTCGGACGGTTGGAAATAAACTCGGCGACGTTGGTGCCGGTCACGGTGGCGTTGGCGGCGGGAGGCGACGCAATTTCATCGCCGATCAAGACCGTGGTCTGCGGATTGAAACCTGGATCCACGAGGCGGGCCAGCGTGGCCGGGCCATTCGTGTTCACTTCCCACTGGTTGTAGAGCTTCACGCGGGGCAGGGCGCCGGTGAACTCGATGACGGAGAAATTCCCCGCCGGCGTGAGCTGCGTGCCGATGCCCTCCGCGCCGACGCGCACGTATTCAAACGCAGTGAGCGCGCGAAAGCGCCGCTGGGCCGGATCGAAGACGGTGTTCAGCGCGTCGGCGAAATTGCCTCCGAGGCCGAGCACGTAGCGCGCGCCGGTCAGTTCGTAGAAGCGCGCGAGGTGGCCGTTCATCGCCGTCAAGTAAGCCTGCTTCTCGGCGGGGAGACGCGGCTCCTGCGGCACTTCGAGGATGTGGATGTCGTAAAATGGAAACTGATGTTGCAGCCACTCGCCGAAATAAATTTCCTGCAACGACTTCCACGCGCCGGTGAAACGGTAGGCGCGCTGCATGGCCTCGAACTGCGCCTGGTTCACGCCCATGGACATGGCCATGGTGGCGCGGCGTTCCCACGGTTTGTTGGCGAGGATTTCCAGCACCGGGTTGGATACGTATTTTTCCTGGTAGTTGAAGTATTTGATCCACGGTTTGTCCGCGCGGCCCAGGTCCACGACGAGCACCGCGCCGAGGAGCACGGCGGCCCATTTCGCGCGCGGGCCGGCGAAGGTTCCGCCTTGGATCAGCAGCACGGTCACGACGGAGATGGCGAGGAAAACGACGGAGAACAGGACTTCCTGCACGCTGAACTGCACCATCTTTTTCGCGAAGGCCAGATCATCGAAGCCGGCGGTGGTCAGATATTTCGCCACCTGATCGCTGAAGCTCGAATAGACCAGCAGCCCGATGAAACCAACCCCCACGGCGGCGAGCGAGCCGAGCATCCACTTCTTCTCGAACGTCCGCGTCTTCGGCGCGGTGCCGCTCAGGTAGCTGCGCCAGATGCCCTGCAAGCCGTAGCCGAAGAGCACGAGGATGCACAGGTGTCCCGGGTGCATGAACTTCATCGGATTACGAATGGTCGAGAAGAACGGCAGCTTGTAAATCCAGTAGTAGAACGGGCCGTGCCGTCCCCACGAGAGCATCGCCGCCACGGCCAGCGCGCCGACCCAGAACAGGATCATCTTCCGCTCCGTGGGCGAGAACACGCTGTCGTTCTTGCGCGCGGACTGAAAGACGCTCCATGCCGCGATCAGCACGACGAGGATGCCGGCATACTCGCCTGCGCCGGAGTGGCGTGGGAATCCCTGTTTCGTCTCGGACCAGGACGGGTCTTGGCCCACGCCGCCCCAATAATTTCCGCCCTCGGGCGTGTCCATGCGGTAGCCAAAGAGGCCGGGAACGACCACGCGCAGCATTTCCTTTTTCGGCAGGCTCCATTGTGTGGCCCAGTTCCATTTCGCCTCGGGACTCATGGTGCTGGTCTCGGTCACGACCATGCCTTTGACCGAGGTGTTGACGAAAATTTGCAGCGTCTGCGCCGCGAGCAGGGCGGCGCACACGGCCATCAAGGCCACTTGCCCGAGGCCCTTCGTCGCACGCAACACCACCGGGCCGGACGTGTGGATGAGGCGCAGGAAAAACGCGTGCGCCGCGATGAACAGGGCGAAGAGCGCGCCGTTGTCGCCCGACTCGGAAATGGACATGCCGATGGCCAGGCCGGCGAGAATGGTTTTGATCACCGCGTGGCCTTTCAAGCTGCTGTGCAGCGCGGCCAGCGCGAGAAAAGCCATGCCCAGTCCGGTCGCGCGGCTGGGCAGACCCCAGCAGGCGTTCGAGAAAAAGTTCGTGTTCAACGCCGCTGCCAGCGCGCCCAGCGAGCAAACGGCGGTGCTGCAACCGAGTGTGCGAAAGAACAGTCCCGCGCACAGCCCCAGCACGAGCAGCGACACCGGCACCGAGAAATTCACGTAGCCCACCGGCCCGAAGACGAAGCGCATGAAGCCGTAGAAGTTCGGCGGGAAACTGCCGCTGTCGCCGCCGAAGAAATAGCCGTCGCTCCAGATGCCGAGGAACCCGCTCGGCATCTCGTAGATGCGCGACTTGCTTACGCCGATGGGGCCATCATTCGCAAACAGCGCGTGGCCCGGGCGAAAACTTTCAAAGAAAAAGTAGCCGAGCACAATCAGCGTCGGCACCAGGATGCACAGCCAGACTTGCCAGGAGCGGAGGGCGCTTTGGGCGGAGGCGGATTTGGTTTTCATCAGTGGGAAAGAGCGAAGCCGCCGATCAGCGAGGAGCCGGAAGTTGAGGACAAGGCGGGCGCAAGCCAGCTTCCCGCGTTTGGATAAAAAGCCATGCCGGACTGTTCAGAATGCCTTTCGCGCCAGCAAGCGAATAGTTCGCGCGGGATTTTTTATTTGTAAATGAGGCCGCGTTGAATCGAACCTCCGCCCCATGTCCCGAGTCCGAATGCCGGTCGCCGGGGTCAAAACGATGAAATCTTCTGAACTGCAAAACACGTTGAGCGCGGACGGCGGCGGCTATCCCGAGCTGCCGTCCGGCCCGCGCATTGACAAGGTGCGGGAACTGTTCGCCAGTTTCCCCGGACGGCTCAAGGTGCTCGACATTGGCTGCGCCAACGGCGGCATTCTGCTGCCGCTGATTGACCGCCACGAATTGCACGGCGTGGATTTGTCCCCGGCGCTGGTCAAGCTCGCGAATGCTTCCGGCATCAAGACTCTGGAGCACGACATTGAGGGCGGGCCGCTGCCGTACCAGGACAAATCTTTCGACGCCGTGTTTTGCGGCGAAACCATCGAGCATCAGGTGGACACGGACTGGCTGATGTCCGAGCTGAACCGCGTGCTCAAGCCGGGCGGGCGGCTGGTGCTGACCTTCCCGAACATCCGCACGCTGCTCTCGCTGGGCATGATGGCTTTCTTCGATCTGCCGCCGATGTATGCCGCGCGTTATCGCGCGCCGCACTACCGCGACTTCACGCTGCGCACGATCAAGTTCGTGCTGAACGCCCACGGGCTGCGCTTCGAGAAGGCGGTGGGCAGCGCGTTCTTCCTGCCGAAGATCGGCGAGTTCGGTTCGGGTCTCGCCACGATTTTCCCTTCGTGGGCGCACACCGTCGTCGTCCTCGCGACGAAGGAAAAGGATTCGGTCTACAATCCCAAGGACACCATCGGGTCGCTGGATTATTGAACGCGCCGGGCCGCGCCCGGTTAAAAGTTTTTCTCATGCGCGTGCTCATCATCGGCTGCGGTTACGTCGGATTGCCGCTCGGCGTGGCGCTGGCGCGCGCGGGGCATCAGGTCTTCGGGGTGCGACGGAGCGTGGAACGCGCGGAGGAGTTGCGCGCGCAGGGGATCACGCCCGTCATCGCCGACATCACGCGGCGCGAGGACTTGGCGATAATTCCCGGCGCGTTTGATTGGGTCATCAACACCGTGTCGTCCACCCAAGGCGGCGTGGAGGAATATCGTGCGGTCTATC
>JANNGC010000970.1:0-2821 GCA_031380445.1 Pedosphaera sp. | reverse complement strand
TCCCGGATGCCCCGGCGAACCGTAGGGCGGATGTCCGGCTTTGGGCGCAAGTCCGACAAACGGGGGAATGGTCGGCTCGGTCGGGCCGCGCAACTTCGAAAGCACCGCGCCCATCGAAGGCCAGCCGCCGGGCGGCTGCTTCGGCACCGACCGCCCGGTGTAGCAGATGAACGAGTCATGGTCGCCGTTCGGCGAGCCATACATCGTGCGGATGGGCACGAGCTTGTCCATGATCTGCGCGCAGCGCGGCATGTGCTCGGAGATCTCGATGCCGGGAACATTGGTGCGAATGGGCCGGTGCGGACCGCGAATTTCCATCGGCGCGTCCATCTTCAAGTCGAACATGTCCTGATGCGGCGGGGCGCCGACCAGATAGATCATGATCACGGCCTTGTGCGACTTGCGGATGCCGGCGAGTTGTTCCGCCTGGAGCAACTGCGGCAGGGCCAGACCGCCGAAGGCCAGGCTGCCGATCCTCAAGAAGTCGCGCCGCGAAACTCCGTCGCAAAACTTGGAAGAGGAAGATCCAGCGATAGTCAGCATGGCGTCAGATCAGCTCCCGCATCGGCTGGTAATTGTTATCCACGAGAAATTGCGGCCGGCCCGTGAGGTCGTGAACCATCGCCTTGTTCACGTCGATACCCATGCGCTGGTAGAGCGTGGCGAACACTTCCTGAAAATGCACCGGACGCTCGGACGCCTCGCCGCCCAGACGATCCGTCGCGCCAATCACCTGGCCGGTCTTCATGCCGCCGCCCGCGAGCAGCGCGCAGGAAACGCGCGGCCAGTGATCTCGCCCGCCGTCCTTGTTGATGGTGGGCGTGCGCCCGAATTCGCCCCAGACAATCACCGAGACATCCTTGTCGAGGCCGCGATCGTGGAGGTCCTGCACCAGCGCCGTCACGCCGCGGTCGAGCAGCGGCAAGTCCTTGCGCGCGTTGTCGAAATTCTTGCCGTGATAATCCCAAAAGCCGAAGGCCACCGTGACCACGCGCGCGCCTGCCTCGACGAGCCGGCGGGCCATGAGAAATTGCTCGGTCAACATCGGCGCGGCGTCGCCGTGCGGCTTCGGGTCGCCCTGACCGTATCGTTCCACGGTGCGTTTGTCTTCACGGCCCAGATCGAGCGCTTCGATGAGTTTGCTGGAGGTGAGCACACCGAAGGCCTGCTGGTTGAAAGCGTCGAGACCTTCCATCGAACCGCTGCTGTCCACGTCGCGACGGAAGCGGTCGAAGTTGGCGAGCAAAGCCTTGCGGTCATTGAGCCGTTCCAGCGTAACTCCGTTCAGCACCATGTCGGATTTGCCTTCGCCCGACGGACGGAACGAACGGTGCGGCATGCCGAGAAAACCCGGTCCGGAGGAATTGTACGGCCGATGCTGCATGACCGGCTCCAGTCCGACGAACGCCGGCACCGACGGATGCGTCGCGCCTTGCAGCTTCGAGATGACGGACCCGATGGACGGCCAGCCGCCGGGCGGTTCACCACGCTTCAAACGCCCGGTCAGGCACTGGTAATCGTAGTGATTATCCTCCGCGCCGACCATGCTGCGGATGAAGGCGAGTTTGTCCGCCATGCGCGCCATGAGCGGGAGGTGTTCGCAAATCTCGATTCCGGGAACATTCGTGGCGATCGGTTTGAACTCGCCGCGAATTTCCGACGGCGCGTCGGCCTTGAGGTCAAAGGTGTCCTGATGCGGCGGGCCGCCCGGCAGGTAAATCATGATGACCGCCTTGTGCGAACGGCGAATGCCGGAGGTCGCTTCAGCCTGCAACAAGTTCGGCAGCGAAAGCCCTCCGAGCGCCAGCCCGCCGATCCTGAGAAAATTCCGGCGCGAAAGTCCGTCGCAAAATCTTGAGGAGGAGCCGGCGATGGTCAGCATGAGGTCAGATCAGTTCGCGGATGGGTTGCACGTTGTTGTCCACGAGGAACTGCGGACGGCTGGACAAATCGTTGAGCGTGACCTTGCTCACGTCGATGCCGAGGTTGTGATAGAGCGTCGCGAACACCTCGCTGAACTGCACCGGACGTTCGACGGCTTCACCACCGAGCCGATCCGTCGCGCCGATAACCTGGCCGGTTTTCATCCCGCCGCCCGCGAGCAACGCACACGAGACGCGCGGCCAGTGGTCGCGTCCGCCGTCCTTGTTGATGGTCGGCGTGCGGCCGAATTCGCCCCAGACGATGACCGAGACATCCTTGTCCAAACCGCGCGCGTGCAAATCCTGCACCAGCGCGCTGACGCCCTGATCGAGCATCGGCAGATCCTGACGGAGCGCGTCGAAGTTTTTTCCGTGATGGTCCCAACGGCTGAACGCGAGCGTGACGCAACGTGCTCCTGCTTCCACCAACCGCCGCGCGGTGAGAAAATGCTCCATCAACTTCGGCCCGCCGTCGTCGCGATTCTTCGCGTCGCCCTTGCCGTAACGCGCGCGGACCTTCGGGTCTTCTTTTTCAATGTCCAGCGCCTCCAGCAGCTTGCTGGAAGTGAGCAGACCGAACGCCTGCTGGTTGAAAGCATCCATGCCGGCCATCATCCCGCTGCCATCCACGTCGCGGCGGAACTGATCGAAACTCGTGAGCAGCGCCTGGCGGTCGGCGAGCCGATCCAGCGTCACGCCGTTCAGCACCATGTCGGTCTTGCCGGCACCTTCCGGCTTGAACGGCCCGTAGGCGGGGCCGAGAAATCCCGGCTCGCCCGCGCGCGCCCAACGCATCTCGCCCATCTTCGGCGAAAGCCCGACGAAGGGCGGCACGAGCTGATTGACCGGCCCCTGCAATTTCGCGACCGATGCCCCGAGCGACGGCCAGCCGCCCGGCG
>JANNGC010000515.1:0-5544 GCA_031380445.1 Pedosphaera sp. | reverse complement strand
CGAAGGGCGAGCCGCCGCCGTTAAACATCTCGATGTAGTCCGCCGCGTTGCCCGCCGCGTTCGTGAGCGCGGTGGCGTTGCGCGCCAGCACTTCATTCAACACCGGGCCGTTGTAGGTCGCGGCGTAGTTCGAAGCGCCGGGGCTGGCCGTGCCGGTGAAGTTCACAATCGTGGCCGTGCCGTCGGGCAGACGCCCGCGCGTCACGCCCTCGGTCTGCGCGGCGTAGCTCAGGCGGTTCACTTCGGTCGCGCCGGCATCAAAGAGAATGATCGTGCCGCCGAGCGCGGAGAGTTTGAAGTCGAGGTGATCGGGACCGACGCCTTCATCCGCGAACAACTGCATGTAGCCGAACGCGGGGATGAACGAGAGCGACGTGATCTGATGCACCGTCTGCGTGTTCGAGAGGAACGTGCCGCGCAACGCGACGGGCAGCGCAGAGTTGTTATACAGCTCGATCCAGTCCGGGAAACTGACCGGCGCGTTGGCGAGGAACTCGTTGACCGACAGGCTGGATCCTGGACTGACCGGCGTGGCGACATTCGAGAGATTCGTGGTCACGGTGTTCAAGACCCACGCGCCGCCGACTCGGCCCACGGAGAGGTTTGGCAACTGCCGGCCAAACGTGATCGCATCCACGAGCTGCGTCGCGGAGTTGTAGAGATAAACGCGGTCGCCCTGCGCATCGAGCGAGAAGCCGGTGTGCAAACCGGGCGTAAGGTTCGTGGTTGCGTCGCACCACACGGTGAAGAAGCCGTTCGCATCAATGCTGCTGCCAGGCGGGAAGACGAACTGCCGCGCGTTGTCATTGTCCGTCAGGCTCCATCCGGAAATATCCACGCTCACGCCGCTCGTGTTCGCGAGTTCTACGAAATCGGGGAACGTGCCGCCAGGGCTCACCACCCCGAGATTTTCCGCGAGGACTTCATTCAACTGCACCACGGCATTGAGCGCAGGCGCGTTCGCCGCGCCGGGCGTCCCGCCGTTGGCGGTGCTCGCGCGCCAGTTCGCCGCGTCATCGGGGTCACCGAAGATGTTCACGTTCTCCAGCGAGAAGCCCATGCCGTCCGCCGCGAGCGGCCAGCCGTTCGCATCGTCGAAATCCACGGAGGTGATGACGTTGCCGAGCACGTCAATCAGCGCGAGGCGTTCGCCGCCGTTGCCGAGGTTGCCGGAGTAATAACCCGTCACCGCCACGCCGGGATACACGATGGCAAAGGAGCCGGGGCTGACATCCGACGCGATGACGAGCCGCGCGCCGGCGGCGAGCGAGGTGCCGTTGCCGAAGGCGAAAGTCACGCCGGAGAAGGTCATCCCGCTGAGATCCACCGGCGCGGTGCCGATGTTTTGCAGCTCGACGAACTCAAAGGCCGTGCCGCCAAACGGATTGTAATGCACCTCGCTGATGCGCAGCGGCACGCCGCGCGAGGAGACGGCGAAATTCGCCTCGGTCAGCGCGCTCCAAGTGCCGGCGTTCAGCGTGCGCGCCTTCACGACCATGCTCTGGCCGAGCGTGACCGGGCCGGCGTAGGCCGTGGCGGCGTTCGAGACCGCGCCGCTGAACATCACGCGCGGGTCCGCGCCGTTCGTGGTGTACCAGATGGTGCCGGCCGGAGCCGTCATCGTCAGCGCGAAGCCGGCGGCCACGTTGCTGCCGTGCTGGTTGAAGACCGGCGCGTTCGAGGCGTAGAGGCCGTAGGTGTTGAACTGGCCGAACACCACCGAACGCCGCTGCGGAATAAACGTCGTGAGGATGTTGTTGTTGAAACCAGGAATGACCTGGCTCAACTCGGTGCGCATCTGGAGAAAACGCTGCGTGACGTTCGTGTCCGTCATCGCGCCGCCGTTGAAATAATGTTTCTGCACACGGTCCGCCCAGAGCAGGCGGAACTCCGCGCTGTTGCGCAGCCGGGTGTAGAAGACGGGAATCTCCGCCGTGCCGTTCAAGAGCGGGCTGGTCACGCCGGCGGCATTGATGGTGCGGTTGATGAAGGCGTCCGAGGTCGCGGTGTTGCCGTCGAACTCGCCAAACGCGCCCTCCGCATCCCACACGTAGAAGCGCCACTTGCCGGACGGCACGCGCTCGCGGGCCGCGCGCCAGTTGTTGTGCGGCCAGTCCCAGGTGGCGGCGTAGGAGTTGACGATCAGGTAATCAATGAAGTTGGCCACGTCCATGCGACGCAACACCTCGTTGTACACGGACGGCACCGTCGGATCTTGCGCGTTGACGTAGGCGCGGAGCGAGTTCCAGTCCACGGTGTCGCCGTCGCCCTGCGCCACGCTGCCCACGGTGATGACGTCCCACGAATTGCTGCCGCCGTGCCACGATTGGAGGAAGCCGGCTTCCACGCGCTCGGTCGGGTTGTAATAACCTTTGTACACGCCGTTGATGAAAAAGTTCACCCAGTTGCCGTGCACCGCGACCTGGCCCATGTCCGTGTGCAACTGCCGCGCGAGTTCATCGCGCAAGAAGGGATTTGAAATGTCGTTGTGACCGGCGCGCAGCACGATCTGATCGAACTCCTTCACGATGCCGTCCGTGAAAAATTGGTAGTCCAGATCGCCCGGGCTGTAATCGCCACGGAAATACAGGCGGTAGGAGAACTTGTCGCCCGGGCCGTAGCGCGGGCGCGTCCAGTCGCTGCCCTGCACGCGGAGGCCGCAGTCAATTTGGAAACCGGAATTGTCGCCCGGCAAAATGTATTCGACCGAGTTCGGCTTCTCCCACTCGATGCCCTTCTTCGTCGGGTTGTGGAAGTCGCCGGGGTTGACGAGCGTCCACGCGTTGTTCGGCGGGCCGGTGCCGCCGAACATGCCGATGATGCCGTTCGTGCCGAGCAGATTGTTCGTGGCCGTCTGAATCGAAAGCGCCGGCAGCGAACGGATCGCGGCGGACTGGTTGAAAAGGTACGAGTGCGACGTGATCTTCGACGAAAGCTGGTCCTCGTGAAACGCCCCCGCGCGAATGAAGAGCGAGCTGTTCACGTTGATTGGCCCCGCGTAAGTGAATCCCCGGAGCAGCGTCGGCTCGCTGCCGTCGAGCGTGTAACGGATCGTCGCCCCGCGCGTTTCGCAACTCAGCACCAGTGGAAACGGCGCGGTGAAAAACCCGCGCGTCGCGCTGAAATGCACCCGGCTGACCACGCCGTTGATGGTGCTCACGCCGTTCGTCGCGTTGAAGGTGGGCGTGCCGAAGTAGCGATAGTTGCCGCCCGCATCGCGACCATACGAGATGTCGTTCCGCTGCTCGGGGAACTCCGGCGAGAAACCGCTCGCGAGCTGGCGCGGCGAGTCCGGCGTGAACAGGCCGAGGAATTCGCCGTCGCCCGCCAGTTTGAAATTGGTGTGGAAGCGGTTCGTGCCGGTCGGCGCGCGGCGGTCCTTCGCCGAGGCCCAAACCACCAGATACTGGCCCGGCAAAATCGTGCGCGTCGGGAAAACCCAGCGGCCTGGTTCGTCCGCATCGTCACTGAGCGACCAGTTCGCGAGGTTCACCGAGCCGCTGCCCGCGTTGTAGAGTTCGATCCAGTCCTGCTCGTCGCCGTCCTCGTCTCTGGCCCCGCTCTCGTTCGAGACGTTGATCTCATTGATGATCACGCCATAGACGTTCGCGTTCGGGTCCACGGTGTAATTCCACGCACCGCCCGCGAACGGATTCGGCACCGCCGCCGTGTCCGCAATGCCATGCCCGCCCGCCCACGCCACCGAGACCGCGCCCGTCGGCGCGGCGGCAAACTGAAACTGATACACCGAGTTCAGCAGCGCGATGACGTTCGTGGCCGGCGTGCCATTGATCAAAAGGTCGGCGGCATTCACGCCCGTCACGGTTTCGCTGAACGTCACTTCAATTTGTCCGAGCGCCTGCACAATCGCGCTCGCCGCCGGGAAGAGCAGCGAGACCGTCGGCGGCACGTTATCTACCAGCGTGTAATTCCACGTCCCGCCGGGGCCGAACTCGTCGAACGGATTGCCCGGCGTAGCCAGGTCCGTGATGCCGTGGCCCGCCGTCCAGGTCATCGCCACCGCGCCCGCCGGCGGCTGCGCGAAGGTGAAGGTGTAGAAATTGCCCGCCGCGCTCACCCCCGTCGCGCCCACGGCGGAGATGTTCAAATCATCCGCGCTCAGACTCGTGATCGGCTCGCTGAACTGCACCACGACCTGCGTGAGCGTGTTCATGCTGCTGCCCGGGGCCGGCGTCACGCCCACGATGACCGGCGGATTGGTGTCAATGAGCAGGCCGTCGAGCGAGCAGTCAAAGCCGAGATCGCTGCTCCCGAGACTGGTGTTGAAAACCTGGATGGCGATGGTGTTCGTGCCGTTGACGAGATACGAGCCAAGGGAGGTGAAGGTGTAAAAATCGAACGGCGGCGGCTCGGTGGCGTTGGCCGCCAGCGTGTTGGTGGTGACGGGATCGCCGGTCGCGCCCCCGACGTTCACCCGCAGACGCTCGTTGCCGTTGATCCAGATCACGTAGCCGTCATCCACCCGCGCGCCAAACCGCAGCGCGGAAAACTCGGCGACATTCGTGACCACGAACTGTTTGCGCAGGAAGATGCACGAGTAGCTGTTGATCATGTCCGTGAGCTGCGTGCCGCCGGCCAGCACGTCACCATACCAAAACGGCGCGGGCGCGTCCGCGAAGGCCGCGTCGTTGAAGGAATTGCTCCGCCACGAGCTGGGGTCCGGTGCTGACGCCTCGTTGGTTCCGCGCAGCCAGCGCCACATCGCGTTGGTGGAGAAGAGGGAAATATCGGCTGCGGAAGTGAAGAGGCATGAGCATAGCAATGCCGTTGCCACGAACGTCTTTTGGGTCATGCCAACGAAGCTAGCAGACGCCAAGTGACAATGCCGCAAAAATTTTCGCGCGGGCGGGGTGGCGCATCTGGACATGGTTTTCGAACCAAGCCGCGTGGTGGAAGTGGTCGCGCTGCGACCACTCGGCCCGCGCAGAGCGGGCCGCCCGGACTGTCCCACGTGTCCGCCAGTTCGTTGCGCCGCTGAACGCGTCGCCACTGGTCGCAGCGCGACCAGTTCCACCTTACCGCGCCAATTGTTCCAGCATCGCCCGCGCCCGGCGATCAGACGGACTCAACTCCAACGCCCGGCGCAACAGCCCTCTCGCCTCCTCGGTCTGCCCGCGCCGGACGAGCAATTCCGCCAGGGCGGTGTGCGTGGGCAGATAATTCGGATCGAGCGCCAGCGCGTTGCGGAAATGGCCGACGGCTTCCTCGTCGCGCCCCAGTTGCACGCAGGCGTAGCCGAGATTGGAATGCAGTTCGCGCCACGTCGGCTTGAGCTTCAGCCCCGTTTGCAAAACCTCCACCGCCTCGGCGTGACGGCGCTGGCCGAGCAGCGTGACGGCCAGTTGCGCGCAGCCCTTGGGCGAAGACGGCGACAGACGCACATACTCGCGCAAGGCGCGCTCGGCTTCCGCGCCGCGCTGCTGCTGGTTGAAAGTCCAGCCCATCAGATACCAGGCCTCGCTCTCTTGCGGATGGGCGCGGATGATTTGCCCGAGCGTCGCCTGTGCCTCGGTCCACGCGCCA
>JANNGC010000510.1:0-3742 GCA_031380445.1 Pedosphaera sp. | reverse complement strand
ACGCGTGATCGCCTCCAGCGTGCGCTCGAGCAGGTCATCGGTGTGCCGCGATTTCCGCCCGCCTGATCAGCCTCGCTCCGAACGTCGGCGGTCCCGCTTATCAGTGGGATTCCCGGCCATCCACCGCAGCGGGCGTGATGTTGCGCGAATCGCTCACCGAAGGCTGTGGCCGTTACGCGCTCATCCAAGTCGAAGCCACCGGTAAGCTCGTCTTCCGCTGGCGCGACAAAATCGGACCAGACGAAAGCCACGCGAAGGAACTTGGCAAAGTAACTTTGCCCATTCATCTGAAGCTCACACGGACGGGCCGGCAGATTCACATTTCCACGTCCACCGACGGCCAGAGCTGGGGCGATCCACTGATGACCCACACGACTACCTTCGATGGTCAGAGCCGTCTCGGTCTCTTTACCTGCTCCGGCAATACCTTCGCGTCCTCGACGGCTGAATTTGAATCCATCTCAGTCCAGCGTTGAGTTGTTTGATGAAGGGCGGCTTTGATTTCAGTGTGAACTTCTCGTCGCGTCGAATCCCTCCGTATCCGCCGTCGTCACAACCTCCGCTCATGAAAACATTCATCCTCATCCTCCTGGCCTACGCGCAGGCTTGCTCCCTCGCTGCCGTCGAGCCGGTGGTCTTCCGCCCGGCCTATGCGCCCGCTCCGGCGGATAATCCGCTCAAGGGTTTCGTGCCCTACGCGGGGCAAGGACGAAAGTTTCCACACTCGCTGGAGTTCAACTATCTGTCCCTTGCGGCGGTGATGACGGGGCCGACGAACTTCAACTGGGCACCGATGGAACGTCTGCTCGACGAGATCGCGGCGCGTGGCTGCCAGAGTGTCTTTCGCATCTACATGGAATATCCTCGGAAGCCGAGCGGCGTGCCGGAGTATCTTGTTGCGGCCGGCGTTAAGATGCGTGCGTGGACCAACACCAACACCCAGCCGCTCCCGCCCGCACTCGACCACACGCCGGATTACGAAGACCCGCGCCTGCGCGCGGCGCTCACAAATTTCATCGCCGCACTCGGCGAGCGGTACGACGGCGACCCGCGCATCGGCTTTATCACCGCCGGCTTGCTCGGCACTTGGGGCGAGTGGCACTGCCATCCGCATTCGGAATGGTTCGCGTCGAAAGCCGTGCAGGCGGAAGTGATGGATGCCTACGCAGCCGCCTTCCGCAAAACGCCGGTGCTGCTGCGCTATCCGGCTGGTGACAACGACCACGCTCATGCGTCGAACGCTGGGCGCAACATGGGCTACCACGACGACTCCTTCGCCTGGGCCACGCTGGAGACCGGACGTAAAAACGATGACTGGTTCTATCTCACGGCCCTGCGCAAAGCCGGCCCCGCCGCGATGGAACGCTGGAAGACTGCTCCGATCGGCGGCGAGATTCGGCCCGAGCTCTGGCCGTGTTTGTGGAAGACGGAGGGTTGCACGAAGGGGCAGGACTTCGCGCGCTCCGTCCGCGAAACGCACGCCACCTGGCTCATGGACTCCAGCACATCCCGCACGCTCGCGCCGGAGGAACAGGAGCGCGCCCTCGCGGCAGCGCGAAGTCTCGGCTACGAGTTGCAAGTCGTGCAGGCGACGGCGGCGGTGAAGGGTCGAGCGCTCGAGATATCCGTCACCATCACGAATCGCGGCGTCGCGCCATTCTACGCCGCTTGGCCGGTGCGGCTCTTGGCCGTCGATTCTGCCGGTGGCGAGTTGGTCGCCGAACTTCGCTTCGCCTTGAACGCGTTGCTGCCCGCCGCCGCCGCCACCCGGTCTGTCACGATTGATCATACGAACATTTCTTCCGGCGAAGTCACCTTGCTGCTCGGCATCCCGAACCCGCTCCAAGGCGGACGCCCGCTCCGCTTCGCCAACGCGGACCAGGACCGTGACCGCCCCGGCTGGCTCACACTCGGAAAAATCGCCATCCCATAAAGCTGCCTTCCTAGAAATAGAACCACCAATGAAACGAATTCCATTGCTCACTCTGATCGCCCTGCTGCTCCCACTGTCCGCGCCATGCGCCGACGAACCGCAGAAGAGCGAACCCACAGGAACTGTTTCGCCGGAGGCGCGGCCGCTGATCCAAAAAGCGGTCCAAGCAGCCGGCGGCAAGACCAACTTGCTGGGCTGCTTCACCTTCAAGGATAACGTGCGGTTGGGCGAGACGGACAAGGAGGTCGGCGCGAAACGGGAAAGTGTCATGGACGCGCCGCGTCATTGGTGGCTCAAGGCGACCGGTGGATATTCGGAACGTGAAGATGAGCCCGCGACGTTTCTGGTCTGGGCGTGGACACTCGGCGCGCTCACCAGCCCGGCCTCGACCATCGAGATGGTGCCAGACGTGAAGGACGGCGACATGGAACTCTGGGGCTTGCGCGTGAGCGGCAGCGTAAAGCCCGCGATGGAACTCTACTTCAGCAAGACCAACGACCTGCTCGCCCGCATTGACTGGCGCAGCGACATCCACCGCTTCTCGGCGTGGACCACGTCGCCGACCGGCACGAAGTATCCCGCCCGCGTGGTGGGCTACAAAAAGTCCACCGGCAAGACCTGGTATTACGATGACGTGACCGAAGTCACGCCGCTGAAGGAACTGCCGGAGAAACTCCGACCAGCGCAACCTGTCGCAAAATGATTTGGCCTGCCGCCCATCGCTCTGGCCTGCTCCCATGAGCGCTTCTGCTTGTTTGCTCCTGGCTCGCACTTGGCGGCCCTTGCTTCGCTGACGACTGGCCGCAGTTTCGCGGGCCGCAGCGCGAAGGCGTCTCGTGTGAAGCGACTCTGCTGGACGCGGAAACTTTCGCCAACTGGTTCGACGGGCACTTGCTGGAGCCAGTCGCCAACCATGAGCACTTCTCGGCGGGAGCGCACAGATCGCACCCCGATGCCGCTTTGTTCCGCCCGCTCCACACGGACGGGAGGCTTGCAGCGCGAGCCTTGCCACCAGGCTGATAGCTCGCCACTCCCCATCGCACCCTCTTCCACCGCCATCCTTGCAACGCTCGCCCTCGCACCGCCGCTGGTCGTGTTCACCCACCCACAGCCAGAGCGAATGGAAGGCACGGATCAAACTCAAGCGCACCAGGGCAAATCACCTTGCTTGGATTTCAAGCAGTGAACCCTCAGTCTCCCCTCATCCATGAAACATCTGTCATTGCTCCTGGCGTTCCTCTCTGCACTGGGCAGTCAATCCTTCGCCGCCGACCAACCGCCACGGAAGACCACCGTGAGCATCGTCAGTGAAGACTTTCACCTCAACGGCCGGCCGACCTACGCCGGGCGTTCGTGGAACGGACATCGCATCGAAGGTCTTTTGCTCAACTCGCGCATGGTGCAGGCGACCTACGATGACTTGAATCCCGACACGGCCAAGCGTTGGGCCTACGCCGACACCGGGAAGTGGGACGCCGAACGCAACGTGCGCGAGTTCATCGCGGCGATGCCGGAGTGGAAGCGGCACGGCCTGCTCGCAGTCACCGTGAATTTCCAGGGCGGATCGCCGGAGGGTTATTCCAGCAAGCAGGCTTGGGAGAGCGGAGCCTTCACAGCCGACGGCGGCTTGCGTCCCGAGTTCGCCGACCGGATGCGCCGCGTGCTTGATGCGGCGGATGCGCAGGGCATGGCCGTCATCCTCGGCTACTTCTACTTCGGCCAGGACCAGCGTCTGCGCGACGAGGCTGCGGTCATCCGCGCCACGGACGAAGCCACGCGCTGGCTGCTCGACAGCGGCTGGCGCAACGT
>JANNGC010000964.1:0-5578 GCA_031380445.1 Pedosphaera sp. | reverse complement strand
GGCCGGGCGGGCCCGAAAAGCCCCGGTGCGGGCGGGCCGTGCTTGGCTCTACGGGGGGTGCTGGGGGCCCCTTTGGTGCGGCGGGTTGCGGGGCGCTCCGCGAATTCAAATTCGCTCGCATCCGCGCGCGTTACTGCAAACGGAGAAAGTGAACGCCACGGCAAGATTGATCCTCGCGCGGCGCACGACGGATGCGACATGGACAAGGAATCACGCTCAACGCTATGGCTATCGCAACATTATGTCCGCCCCGCTGAAACTCGTTCGCATTCCCACGCTCAAGACCGCCGCTGATTTTCGCAAGCACGTCGCGGCGCTCGGCGTCGAGTTGCCGTGTGATGATTCGATTCTGGCGGGCGTGGCCTCACCGCTGGCGCAACCAGTCGAGGGCGTGAAGCTCAACGGCAAGAGCATCGGCAATCGCGTGGCGATTCAACCGATGGAGGGCTGGGACGGCACGACGACGGGCGGTGTAACCGAGGAAATGATTCGCCGCTGGCAGCGCTTCGGCGAGAGCGGCGCGAAACTGATCTTTGGTGGCGAAGCGATGGCGGTGCGGCCCGACGGGCGTGCGAACCCGAACCAGATCATCATCAACGAGGAGAACAAGGCGGGCATCGCCGGGCTGCGCGAGACGCTGGTCGCGGCGCATCGCGCGCGCTACGGCACGGCGGACGATCTCGTCATCGGTTTTCAGCTCACGCACTCGGGCCGCTTCTGCCGGCCTGTGGACAAGAAGCGCTGGGAGTCGCGCGTGGCGTACCGGCATCCGATTCTCGACGCGAAGTTCAACGTGACGAACGACGCGCAGATTCTGAGCGATGGCGACATTGAGGAATTGATCCAGTGCTACATCCGCGCGGCGAAAGTGGCGGCGGACGTGGGCGCGGACTTCGTGGACTTGAAGCATTGCCACGGCTACCTGCTGCATGAATTTCTCGGCGCGCACACGCGGCCCGGCAAATACGGCGGCAGCTTCGAGAACCGCACGCGCATTCTCCGCGAAATCATCGGCGGCATTCGCGCGAGCGGGAACAGCATCGACATCGGTGTGCGCTTGAGCGCGTTCGACTGGGTGCCGTTCAAGCCTGATCCGGCGCAGTCACAGCCGGGCAAACTCGGGCCGGGCATCCCGGAAGATTTCTCGCACTGCCTGCCGTATCGCTACGCCTTCGGCGTGAACGCGAACAACCCGGTGGAGTTTGATCTGACGGAGACCTTTCAGTTCGCGGAGTTGTGCGCGGAACTGGGCGTGAAGCTACTGAACCTCAGCGCCGGTTCGCCTTACTACAATCCGCACATCCAGCGCCCCGCCGCGTATCCGCCGAGCGATGGTTATCAGCCGCCAGAAGACCCGCTCGTGGGCGTGGCGCGGCAGATGAGTGTGGTGCGGCAAGTGAAGGCGCAGGTGAAGAAATTCCAAATGACGAATGACGAATTGCCGGGAGGCAGCCCCGCTCCATTCGTCATTCGTCATTCGTCATTGGCCGTGATCGGCTCCGCCTACAGCTACCTCCAGGAATATCTCCCGCATGTCGCGCAGGCGGCGGTGCGCGAAGGTTGGACGGATCTCGTCGGCCTCGGGCGCATGACGCTGAGTTATCCGAACATGCTCGCCGATGCCGTGGCGCAGGGCGCGCTCACGCCGAAGCTGATTTGCCGCACCTTCAGCGATTGCACCACCGCGCCGCGCAACGGGCTGATCAGCGGCTGCTATCCGCTGGACAAGTATTACTCGGCCAAACCGGAGTTTCAGAAGCTGAAGGAGATCAAGAAGGCCACGGGCGCGGGCTGAGGAGCGGCGGACAGCCATGTCCGCAGGAGAAAGCCGGCACGACGTGAGGAATTGGTTCAACTCAACAAAACTGACAGCGGACTCGGCGGTCCGCTGCTCCGCTTCCGCTGTTTCCGGGAAAACCGTTGACGCCCACTTTTCGCGGCAACTAATTTGGCGCTGAATTTTTTTCGCGAGGCAGCGCGAATTTCCGAAGGAATTTTCTCATGAGCAATTCTACAGCGGCAGCAGCAACGAGCGGCAAAGGTTTGGAAGGCGTGGTGGCGGCCCGCACCACTCTCAGTGACGTGCAGGGTGACGTCGGCAAACTTATCTACGGCGGCTACGACATTGACGAACTCGCGGGCAAGGTCAGCTACGAAGAGGTCGTCTATCTCCTGCACCACAATCATCTGCCCAACGCGGGAGAACTTGCCGAACTCAAGTCGGCGCTGGTGGCGTATCGCGAAATCCCCAAGGGCGTGATCGACATCATCAAGAAGTTTCCGAAGAACACGCCGCCCATGCACGCGCTGCGCACGGCGGTGTCGGCGCTCGGTTGCTTCGACACCATCGCTGACGACGACTCCATGGACGCGCAGCGGCGCAAGGCCCGCCGGCTCATCGCGCAGATTCCGGTCTGCGTCGCCTACGCGCATCGCGCGCGGCAGAAGAAGGAATTGATCCACCCCGATCCGTCGCTCGGCGAGGCCGCGAACTTCCTCTGGATGATCAACGGCGAGAAGCCGAATGACGAAATGGTGAGCACCATGGACCTGTGCTACGTGCTGCACGCCGACCACGGCATGAACGCCTCGACGTTCAGCGCGCGCGTGACCATCGCCACGCTCTCGGACATGTATTCGGCCATCACCACGGCCATCGGGACGTTGAAAGGCCCGCTCCACGGCGGCGCAAACGAAGGCGTGATCAAGATGCTCCAGGAAATTGGCACGCTGGAAAAAGTGGACGAATACATCGATGACGCGCTGGCGAACAAACGCAAGATCATGGGCATCGGCCATCGCGTGTATAAAGTGCTCGACCCGCGCGCGCCGCATCTCCAGCGCATGGCGAAAATTCTCAGCGCCAAGGTGGGCGACGCGAAGTGGATTCAGATGAGCGAGCGCATCGCGCAGATCATGCTGGAGAAGAAGGGCCTGAACGCAAACGTGGATTTCTATTCGGCGACGGTCTATTGGTCGCTCGGCATTCCGACGGATTTGTTCACGCCCATCTTCGCCATCGCGCGCACCAGCGGTTGGACGGCGCATGTGCTGGAGCAGCTTTCCGACAACCGCCTGATTCGCCCGCAGTCGCTTTACACCGGACCGGTGGGATTGAAAGTAGTGCCCATCGACCAACGATGAATTTTGAAAACCGCCGTCGAAGCAAACTCGACGGCGGTTTCGTTTTGACCTTCAGAGATTTTACGAAATGAACATTCACGAGTACCAAGCCAAACTGTTGTTGAAACAATACGGAGTTGCCGTGCCGCCCGGCGATGCGTGCAAGACCTTTGAAGAAGCGCAGGCCGTCGCCGACAAGATTTTTGCCGCTGGAAATAAACTCTCCGTCGTCAAGTCGCAGATTCACGCGGGCGGGCGCGGCAAGGGCGTGTTCAAGGACGGCTTCAAAGGCGGTGTGAAACTCGGCAAGTCCGCCGAGGAAACGGTGGCGCTCGCGAAAGCCATGCTCAGCAACACGCTCGTGACCAAGCAGACCGGGCCGGAAGGCCGCGTCGTCAGCACCGTGCTCATCGCGGCGGCGGAGGACATCAAGAAGGAATTCTATCTCGCCGTGCTGCTCGACCGCGCGAACTCGCGCCCGCTCATCATGGCCAGCACCGAGGGCGGCGTGGACATCGAGGAAGTGGCCGAGCATTCGCCGGAGAAAATCATCAAGGAGCATGTTGATCCCGCGCTCGGTTTTCAGCCTTGGCAGGGACGCAAGATTGCTTCTGCGCTCGGACTGAAAGGCGACCTCGCCGGGCAATGCGCGAAGCTGCTCGCCGGTGTGTACAAGACCTGGTGGGAAGCCGACGCCTCGATGGTGGAAATCAATCCGCTCTGCATTTGCGTGGGCGCGGACGGCAAGGAGAAGCTCGTCGCGGTGGACGCCAAGATCGGCCTCGATGACAACGCGCTCTACCGCCACAAGGACATTCAGGACATGCGCGATCTCGCCGAGGAATCGCCGCTCGAAATCGAAGCGAGCAAGTTCAACCTCAACTACATCAAGCTCGACGGCTCCATTGCCTGCCTCGTGAACGGCGCGGGACTCGCGATGGCTACGATGGATATCATCCAGCACTTCGGCGCGAACCCCGCGAACTTCCTCGACGTGGGCGGTGGCGCGAGCAAGGAGCAGGTCACGGCGGCGTTCAAAATCATTCTCAGCGATCCGAGCGTGAAGGCGATCTTCGTGAACATTTTTGGCGGCATCATGGATTGCAACGTCATTGCCACCGGCATTGTCGCGGCGGTGAAGGAAACTGGATTGACCCTGCCGCTCGTCGTGCGCCTCGAAGGCAACAACGTCGCCGCCGGTAAAAAAACTTTGGCCGAAAGCGGTCTCACGATTATCAGCGGCGACTCGATGGCAGATGCGGCCAAGAAAGTCGTCGCCGCAGTGAAATAGATTGGGAGATGGATGACGGTCGTGGGCGGTGAACGGCGGGCCAGGCCAAAACCAAAGGTGGACGAGGTGGAGCAGCTCAAGCGGCTCATCGCCATCCAGACTCAGATCGTGGAACTGGCCAAAGAAAATGAACTCACGGAACAACAATGCACCGCACTGCGACACGAACTGTCGCAGTCGCGGCGGCGTCCTGCGCCGCGATGGTCGCCGCTGCGGTGGTTCCGCGTTGTCGTGCAACGCTTCACGAGGCGCGCGTCTTAAGGAGGCTTATGATCAAGATTTCTGAAATCGCCTTTAGTTGCTACCCGGTCACGGACATGGCTCGCGCGCGCGCGTTTTACGAAGGCGTGCTGGGGCTGAAGGCCACCTATGTCGTCGGCGAACCTGGCGGGATGCAGTTCACGGAATACGACATTGCCAGCGGCACGCTCGCTCTTGGGGCTGGCGCTCCTGATTGGCATCCGCGCCCAGACGGCTGTTCCGTCGGTCTTGAAGTCGAAGACTTCGACGCGGCGATTGCGCATCTCAAGGCGAACAACGTGCGCTTCAAAATGGAACCATTCCCCACGCCCGTCTGCCGCATGGCGTTCATCCTCGATCCGGATGGAAGCACGATTTGCATCCACAAGCGCAACGCCGGACACCACTGATTACCCTTTCACTGATTACTGATTACTCCCCACTGACATGGCTATTCTCGTTAAACCCGACACCAAACTTCTCATCCAAGGCATCACCGGCGAATTCGGTGCGCGCCACGCCAAGCTCTCCATTGATTACGGCACGCAAGTCGTGGCCGGTGTCACGCCCGGCAAGGGCGGACAATTCTTCGAGCACGGCGGGAAGAAGGTTCCCATCTTCGACACCGTGGCCGACGCCGTGAAGCAGAGCGGCGCGACGGCGAGCGCGGTGTTCGTGCCGCCGCCGTTTGCCGCCGATGCGATTCTCGAAGGCGTCGATGCGGGACTCGATCTCGTTGTCGCCATCACCGAGGGCATTCCCGTGCGCGACAACGAGTTCGAGTCCGGCGTCCACGCCTTCAAGAATCGCGTCGGCGGCAAAGGGCGGCGGGACGAACACCGCGCTTGCCGTCGCGCCGCTTTGCTTCATCGCCTCGGCCACGGTGTCGAAGATGGGAACCTTCTTCCCGCCATGCTCGAAGAA
>JANNGC010000963.1:0-4638 GCA_031380445.1 Pedosphaera sp. | reverse complement strand
GAAGATGGTGCCGAGCTTCATGAAGGTGCTGAGGTAATCGCGCGGCGCGAGCAGCAGCCAGACCGGCAGCACGCTGGCGGCGAAGGCGTAGAGAATCACCGACCACGCGAGGGCTGGAGCCTTGAGGTGGAAGATTTCGCGGAGCGTCGCGTTGTCGGAAACCCATTGTCCGCCCACCACGGCGAAGAGCAGCAGCGCCACGCCGATGAATGAAGCTTCGATCACTTTGCCCGCGCGCAGCCAGCGCAGGTAGCCGCCCATGAACATGGCGATGGGTACCGTGGCCCCAACGGTGAAAACACCCCACGGTGACTCGGCCAGCGCGTTCACCACCACCAGCGCGAGCACGGCGAGCAAGATGATCATGATGGAGAGAATGGCGATGACGCCGATGACGCCCGCCGCCGTGTTCAACTCTTCGCGCACCATCTGCGCCAGCGACTTGCCATCGCGCCGCATCGACGCAAACAGAATCACGAAGTCCTGCACCGCCCCGCCCAGCACCACGCCGATCAAAATCCAGAGCGTGCCGGGCAGGTAACCGAACTGCGCGGCCAGCACCGGGCCAACGAGCGGGCCGGGTCCGCTGATGGCGGCGAAGTGATGGCCGAAGACGATCCACTTGTTCGTCTTCACGAAATCCTTGCCGTCATCGTGGACCTCGCAGGGCGTGGCGCGGCGGTCATTGAGCGCCAGCACGCGCGCCGCGATCCATTTGGAGTAAAAGCGGTAGCCCACGGCGTAGGTGCAGATCGCGGCGATGAGGATGTAGGCGGAATTGACCGGCTCGCCACGCTTCACGGCCAGCACGGCATAAGCGCCCGCGCCCAGCAAAGCCACCAGCAGCCAGAGCAGAATGAAGAAAGTACGTTTCATGGACGGCCGGATTGAAACAGCAACGCGCCCTTCGCTCCAAGCCTGCAAATGCAAAACGGCGGGCACGCGAATCGGATGCAGGCCGGGGACGCACAACCGGGAGCCGAAGCTCCCGGTTGCTTTTATGGTCGGGCCGATTCGATCGCCGGAACGATCAGTCTGGTTCTTCCCGGAGGCGGTAAAAGCCTGCCGGGCCTTGGAGCGGAACGGAATACGGCGACACGACGTTTAGCACTTCCAGCCACGGACTGCCGAGTTGGGGCGTGCGTTCCAGCCGGCTCCGATCCGGCCAGGCAATCATGAGGCTGCCGGCGCTGGCTTGGGATTCCAGCGGCGGACCGGGGCGCTTGTCGCCCAGCTCCGTGACGCTCAGGCCGGCTCCCGGTCGTCCGAGGCTGGCGAGCGTTTCCGGCGCGAGCGCGAGGCCGTGAAACTGCACTCCGGCCAGGTGGAGTTCGCTGTTCCCGCTGTTCGTCCGGCCACTGATGGGCGTGGCGATGATGCCGCCGCCGGGATTTTGATCGAGGCTGACATCAATGCCGGGGATGGGATCGCCCGCCAACCCAAGGTCCGTGTCGCCGGTGTTCTCGCCATTGACGTAGGTGCTCACGCGCGCGGTGCCGTTCTCGGTCGAGACGACGAGGGCCACGCGGTTCCACTGGCCGGAAGGCGCGGCCATCACGACGCCATCCGCCGACAACCGTCCGGGGAGACCCGGCACCGTGGGCAGCGGATCGCCGGAGATCATCGTCCACTGAAAATTACTGTTCGTGCCGGGCCGATTGGCGAAGAGCGCGTGCGTCTGGTTGCTCGTACCGGTAGCGACGAAGACATCCATGACCACGGTGTAATTTGCCAGCGACGTGACGTTCGACGGCATGAGGGACGGCAGCGTGAGCGACGTGCCACCGGTGAAGCCCAACGTGGAAAGCACGTTGACCGGTCGGCCGGCCGGATCGGGCAGACCGAGATCTTCCGACGAGGCCACGGTGAACTGATTGGTGGCACCGCTGAAAAGCAGCGCGGCTCCGACCTCGGCTGAGAACGGATTGCTCAGATCAGCAAAGGTCCACTCCGAGAAAGGCCACGGGTGCGCTTGCCAGACGTACAGCCAGGCGGCGCGCGTGGTCACCGGGCCGCAGGGATTGCTCACCACGCAGTAGTACCGGCCCGCGTCCGCTGAATTGATGGCGTTGACCCGCAGCAGCGGGGTGTTCACGCCCGAGTAGCGTCCGCCGTTGCTCAACGGCGCGAAGCCGCGATACCACTGGTAGGTGAGCGGCCCGGTGCCGGAGGCACTGACGCTGAAGACCACCGTGGCTCCCACGGTGAAGCGCTGATCCACCGGCTGGCTCTTGATCTTCGGGGACACGCACGGCTGACACGGCCCGCCGACGGGCGTGACGAGAGTGCGGCAGGTGGCAAAATTTCCCGCCGCATCCGTGACCGTAATCGTCACCCAGGTCGGGACATTGATCGGCGTGCCGGGGCTGGGCGACTGCGTCCAGCGCAACAGGTTTGAAGCCGTGCAATTATCCGTGGCACTGGCAGCGCCGGGCAGCGCCGGCACCTGACAGTTGCTCACGGTGAGACTGCCGGGCGGACACATCAGTTGCGGCGGCGTGCGATCTTTCCCGCAGACTTGGCGCACGCAGATGCTGGCGTTCCCGGCCTCGTCGGTGACGGTGATGGTGACGGTGGCGCACGGGCCGGGCACGAGCGTTCCGGCGGCGGGGTCTTGGGTGTAAAGCAGCCTCCGCCCGGCGGTGCAGTTGTCCGTGGCCGCTGGGCGAATCTGCGGGATGCGCAGTTGGCACCCGGCGACGAGCGGCACGCGCAGTTCATTGGTGTCGCAGATCACCTGCGGTGGCTGCGCGTCGCGCACGAGGACGAGGAAGCTGCACGTGTTGGATTGCCCCGCGAGATTCGTGGCCGTGCAAGTCACGGTAT
Source organism: Pedosphaera sp. (assembly GCA_031380445.1). Classification (GTDB taxonomy): domain Bacteria; phylum Verrucomicrobiota; class Verrucomicrobiia; order Limisphaerales; family SIBH01; genus JANNGC01. Next base: position 1,812 of record JANNGC010000963.1, on the reverse strand, counting down.
TCGTGCCCACGGGGAAGGTGCTGCCCGAGGGCGGCGTGCAGGTGACGGTGACGTTCGCGCCGCAGCTCTCGGTGATGCTGGGTGCGGGATAATTCACCACCGCCGAGCAGAGTCCCGGCGCATTCGACACCGTGAGGTTCGGCGGACAGACGATGGAGATGGCGCAACCGTTGTTGGTGCAATCGCACGACCGGGTCAGCACGACGTTGTCGAGGCCGATGAAGTAGATGTTGGCACTCAGACCTTCAATCGTGATGGCCGTGCTGGCGCTGCTGGCGGTGAAGGAAAATCCGTAGGTGCTCCATTGCGTGCCGGGGCCGCTTGGATTGTGGGTGAAGGTGCGCCAACCCGACGAACCCGCCTGCGCGCGCACAGTAATGGGACCGCCGGTTCCTGCGCCCTGAGGATTCACGCCCAGATCAAAAGACAGTCGATAGCATTGGCCGGTCGTCGTCGGCACCGTCTGCGTGACGCCAGCGTGCGGAGCCGCGTTGTCATAGCCGGTTAAGTCAATGAGCTTGGTGCCATGCGAGGCAGTGACGCCGGAGAGGACGCCACTCTGGCAGCGCGCCGCATGAGAGAGGCTCACCGTCCAGCCGGGCATGATGGTCGAGCCGTTCGGCAGCGTCTGGCAGTCGTCGCCATTGTTGGTGAAGGTGCCGTCCTCGAAACTTCCGTTGACCAGCAGGTTGGTGGAGGTGCAGGGGTTCTCATAGAGCAAGTCGGTGGGCGCAAACGGTCCACAGAAAGTGAAGACGCGCACTTGATCAATGTTGCCGTCAAAAAACTCCGTACCCAGAAAGCCGAGACCGAAATCAAAGGTGGGCATATTCGGAGTAAGCGTGGTGGTGGTGCCGAGGGCGACGCCGTTGACGTAGAGCCGGGTGATCCCGCTCGCGCGCACCATCGCGAGATGCGTCCAGGTGTTGAGAGTGACGGGGCTTTTCAAAGCCTGACTGACGCCGCCCATGAGCGCAGTCCAGTCGGCACCGACGCGGTAGAGACCCCAGCCGCTGTTGCCGGGGTTGCCGTTGTAAGCGATGCACGCGACGCCGGTCGTGGTCGTCGAACGCACCCAGGCTTCGACGCCAAAATTATCCGTCACCGTCGTGATCGGCGTGCCGTAGTGAAAGCCCTGCCCGGATGCGCTGGAAAAAATTACCGACCGCGTGCTGCCCGGCGTGGGTGTGGCGCTGGAATAAGTCGGTGAACCAACCCGCATCAGATCGAAATGGTGGGCTGAGAAGTCGGTGGTCAGGGTGTTCGCCACGTTGCCAACGACAGCTCCGGCGTCATCTTCGCCCAGATTCCACAGGCCAATCGTGGTGAGGATGGCGCTGGTTGTGCCGATGCAGGGATCGCAGTTAGTCCGTCCGACGAACACCGCGCGGCCCGCCGGCCAGCTCGGCGTGGCAGGAGACCAGCCGGTGTTGAGGTAGGTGTAGGTGGTGTAGCTGGAACCGTTGAAGACGTGAACGAGGGAGCCGCAGACGGGCGGGCAGTTGAAAAGATGTTCCCACAACACCGCGTTGGTGGCGGAGCCGGTGCGGCCCACGAAGCTCAAGCCATTGGTCGGCGGACAGCTCGGCCCGCAATCCGGCTCGCAGCCGGTGAAGGTGAGCGTGAACGCGGAACCTGGATTGAACAGCGCGAAGCCCTCGCCCGGCGGCAGCGGCGTGGTCGCGGCGGGATCAAAGTTCGCATCCACCCAGCCGCCGAAGCCCGAGTCGTAGGTGAGCGCATCGGTGAAGGTCTGCGTCACACGGTTGAACTTCTGCAACGTCATGCCATCCAGGCCAGGGAGGATCGCGT
>JANNGC010000483.1:0-5303 GCA_031380445.1 Pedosphaera sp. | reverse complement strand
GGGTGTGGCTAATGCCGCCCAGGCTAGGCTGAACAGTTTGCAACGCACCGGCAATCTCACCCAGTTCATCTTGTCCGGGTCAGTTGGAGCCACCTACGCCATTGAGGTTTCCTCGGACTTGGTGAACTGGACCCTCGTCAATTACGTCGTCAACAACACAGGTGCGGTGCGTTTCACGGATGACAGCGGGGACGGCTTCGCGCACCGCTTTTACCGGGCACGACTGGTTACCCCCTAGTTTTGAACTGTTTTTTGCAAGGCCCGGCGGCAACGTCGGGCCATTTTTACTTCAACAGCTCCCGCTGCCACGCCATCAACTCGGCGTGGGGCGGCTCGCCGTTGTGACGGGTGCGGGCCAGTTGCACCAGATCGGCGCGGCTGGCGATGATGGTCGGGTCAATCTCCAGCTCGGTCGCGCGGCGGTTGCGTTTCACTTCCAAGTCGTGGTAGCGGCGCTTTTCCTCGCCGGACTGGCGGTAGTGCGGGGTGCGGAGGAGCTGCGGCTTGTCGGGCGTTTGCACGCCGCGTTGCGCCGCCTTGATCAGCGTGGTGGCGCGGCGCGGGGAAAAGCGTTTCGGGATCAGATGCTCCACCGGACGGCCTTCCACGGCGTCAATGGACATGGTGATCATGACCTCGGGCTGGAGGATGAAATAGGGCGGGCGGTTCGCGGCCACGGCCTCCTTCTCGCGCCAGTGCCAGAGTTCGCGCAGCACGGCCAGCGCGTCCGGGCCGAGATGGAAGCTGCCTTTCACGCGCCAAGCCTCGGGGTCGGGCGGCTTGACCACGGAACATTCCTCGATGAGCCGGCGGCAGGATTCTTCGTGCCATTCCAGCCGGCCCTTGTCCTGCAATTCCTGCCTCAGCAGGTCTGAAAGCGCCTTGAGGAAGCGCGTGTCGTTGCGCGCGTATTCCTCCATGCGCGGGGTGAGCGGACGCCGCGCCCAGTCGGCCTTCTGCGGGCCTTTCTCGAGCTTCACGCTCAGGTATTTCGCCACGAGATTGCCGAGGCCGAACTCGCGCAGGCCGAGCAGCCGGGCCGCGAGCATGGTGTCAAAAATGGCCTTGGGCGTGAAATCAAAGGTCTTGCGGAAAAGCCGCAAATCATAGTCCGACCCGTGCATGATGAGCGTGTGCTCACCGAAGATTTTCAGCAGCGGCGCGAGCGGCACGGAGGCGAGCGGATCGACGAGCGCCTCGATGCCCTCGGCGCTGATTTGCAGCAGGCAGAGCTTCTCGGGATAGGCGTGTAAACTGTCCGCCTCCGTGTCGAGCGCGAGCCAAGGGGCGGCGCGCAACGCGGGCAAAAGGGCGTTCAATTTCTCTTCCGTATCAATCACGGGCCGGACTATGCGGGGGGTGAAAACAAATTTCCACTAAGTTGAAAGATTTGACGCGGCCAGCCGAGGAAATGGGAGCTTTGAACTCTGAACAGTCGAACTTTGAACTTTGAACGGGGCGTTTGCCTGCGTTCGAGGTTCAAAGTTCAGAGTTCAAAGTTCAAAGTTCCGCCATCGTCTTGCCGCGCTTGACCCTGCGCCGCGCGCGGCCTTTCAATCGCCGCCATGCCAACGAATCTCACCCGCGCCTTTCTGGACTCCGCCGCGCGGCACGGGACCAAGACCGCCGTCTTCTGGGGCGGGGAGGAAATCACCTACGACATGCTGCTGCGCCAGGCGGCGGGCGTCGCGGCGCGCTTGATCGAGCAAGAGAAGATTCAGCCCGGCGACCGCGTGGCCTTGTGGATGAAGAATTGTCCCGAGTTCATCCCGGCGTGGTTCGGCATCCTCCTCGCGGGCGGCGTGGTCGTGCCGGTCAATAATTTCCTGAAGCCGGACGAGATTGCCTTCATCCTGCGCGACGCGGCGGTGCGCGTGGTGATCCACGACGAGAGCCTGCGGGAAGGCGCGGAGAAACTCGCTACGCTGCTGCCGGAGTTGCGGCAGCTTCGCGCCGAGGAATTCACGGCCCCTTCGTCCCTGCCGTCTTTTCCCGGCGAACACCGCACCGACTCCGATCTCGCCGTGCTCGTGTACACGTCCGGCACCACCGGCCATCCGAAGGGGGCCATGCTCTCGCACGGCAACCTCCTCGCCAACGTCGAGAGCTGCCGCGAAAAACTCGCCGCCGTGGATCACGACCGCTTCGTGGTGCTGCTGCCGATGTTCCACAGTTTCATGATGACCGTGGGCATGTTGCTCCCGCTGCTTGTCGGCGGCTCCATGCTGCTCATCAAATCCGTGCATCCGCCGAAGAATGTCATCGCGGAAATTCTTCAGCGCCGCGCCACGATTCTGCCGGCGGTGCCGCAGTTCTTCCGCGCGCTCGCGCACGGCGAAGCGCCGCCGGACTTTCCGCTGCGCCTCTGCATCAGCGGCGGGGCGCCCTTGCCCGCCGAGATTTTGAAAGAGTTCAACGAGCGCATGCCCGTGCCCTTGATCGAAGGCTACGGACTGAGCGAAGCCAGCCCGGTGGTCTGCTTGAATCCCATCGACGGCTCGGGCAAACCCCGCTCCATCGGCCTGCCCATCTCAAACGTCGAGGTCTCCGTGCAAACTGATGACGGAAAAATTCTCGGCACCGGCGAGACGGGCGAACTCTGCGTGCGCGGCCCGAACGTCATGCAAGGCTACTGGAACCAGCCCGAGGAAACCGCGAAGGCCATTCGCGCCGGCTGGCTGCTCACCGGCGACATCGGCCACCGTGACGCGGACGGCTACTTCTTCATCACCGACCGCAAGAAAGACATGCTGCTCGTCAACGGCATCAATGTTTATCCGCGCGAGATCGAGGAGATCATCTACCAGTTTCCCGGCGTGAAAGAGGCCGCCGTCATCGGTGTGCCGGACGCGCGGCGCGGCGAGCAGCCCGTGGCCTACGTCTCCGCGAAAGACGGCGCGACGCTGGATGCGAAGGCCATTCAACACCACGTCCGCGAGCACCTCGCTGATTACAAAGTCCCCAAGCATGTCCACGTCCTCGCCGCCCTCCCGCGCAATGCCACGGGCAAAATTTTGAAGACGGAATTGCGGAAACTCGCGACCGCGTAGGAGACGACGTGAGGAGTCTCTGATCAAAACAGTCGGGGTTGATCAGAGTCCCCTCACGTCGTCTCCTACGAACAGCGCGAACTCAAGCCCCCTCTCTGCGCCGCCGATGATCTGCGGCAGTGAAGCAAGGAGACTGGTTATCATCCCGACTGGATGGGCATTCCATCGCGCCGCTTGTTCGTGAGAACAACCGGGGGAGCGTTGTTTCCTTGATTTGCGTTGCCGTCAGTTTGCTTCTTTTCACCGGCTGCGCCGCGCCGCATTCGGGAACGCGCGCTCTGGGCCGCGTGAAGGTGCTCACCGAATGGACCGGCCACACCGCGCGCTTCTTCCTCCGCAATTCCGACACCGCCGACATGACCGCCACGCTCGAAGTCGGCGCGATCAACATGCGGCCCAATCTTCCGCTGCCGCGCACGGTCATCGTTCCCGCTGGCGCGACGGTGGAAGTTCTGCTGCTCACGGGCGTGACGAACGCCGGCGGCCATTGGTCCTTCGGCTACACGAATCACTACACGATGGGGCGCGGCGACGCGGTGCATGACGACACGCACCTCTACGCGCTGCCCTACGCGGCGGGCGCAAGCCACGAGGTGTCGCAAGGGCATCACGGCGCGTTCAGCCACACCGGCGCGGATGAATTTGCCCTCGACTGGAAAATGCCCGAAGGCACGCCGGTGCTCGCCGCGCGCGCGGGCACGGTGGTGGCGGTGAAGGATGACTCCGAGAAGGGCGGCCCGCGCCGCAAGTTCGAGGACTTCGCCAACCACGTCACCATCCAGCACGCCGACGGCACGATGGCGCACTACTGCCATCTGGCGCCACGCAGCGCGCAAGTGCGCGTGGGCGATGAGGTCGCGTGCGGCGCACCGCTCGCCGCGTCCGGCAACACGGGCTTCAGCAGCGGCCCGCACCTGCACTTTGCCGTGTTCAAGGCGCGGGACGGCTACGGGCGTGCAACCATTCCGGTAAAATTTCTCACGGCGGAAGGCCGCGGCATCACGCCGGTGACGGGGAAAAGTTATCGCGCGGTGGATTCCTCGGCATTGGCCCGCCACTGACGAACATAATTTTCTTCAATGCTCGCGCGCGGCGACCGCACACTGCCGCGCGTGAAATCTGTGGTGCGTTTTCTTCTGCTCGTGCTGGCCCTGGCCGGTCTTGTCGTCTTTCTTTCGTTCCACATCTCCAGCTTTGGGCCGAGGCAGACCCTCACCGTGGGCGCGAGTCCATATCCGTGGCTGACGTGGACGCGCCTGCACGGCCTGGGCGATCTCGGTCACAAGGTGGAGGTGAAGGCGCTCTCGTGGTCGGCAGCGGGACTGGTCGTGAGCGTGGTGGCGCTGGTGCTGCGCGCGCGGGTCCGGTCTTGAAACTGTGGGCGCGGGCCGTTCAGCCTGCGCCGAGTTCCTTCGCCTTGTTCGCCGCCGCACGCACCGCGCTCATCAAGGCCGCGCGCACGCCGCCCTTCTCCAACTCGTGCAAGCCCTCGATGGTCGTGCCGCCGGGGCTGGTGACCATGTCCTTGAGCGCGCCGGGATGCTGGCCGGTTTCGAGAACCATCTTCGCCGAGCCGAGCAGCGTTTGCGCAGCGAGCCGGGTCGCCACGTCGCGCGGCAGTCCCGCCGCCACGCCGCCATCGCTCAACGCCTCGATGATTTGAAACACATACGCCGGACCGCTGCCGCTCAGACCCGTGACCGCATCGAGCAAAGATTCTTTCACCGCGAAGGCCAAGCCAACGGCGCTCAAAAGCCGTTGCGCCAGTTCGCCGTCTTCGGCGGTGGCATTCACACCCAGCGCGTACCCGGACGCTCCCGCACCGACGAGAGCGGGCGTGTTCGGCATCACGCGAATGACGCGCGCGCCGGGCGGCAAGGCCGCTTCCAGTTTCTGGATCGTGACCCCGGCGGCAATGGAGACGAGCAGATGTTTGGAGGTGAAGGCCGGTTTCAATTCCGTCAACAAGGCGGCGACTTGATTCGGCTTCACCGCCAGCACCAGCACGCTGGCGAAGCGCAGCACTTCGAGATTGGAATCCGTGACGCTCGTGCCGACATCTTTGGCGAAAGCCTCGCGCGCCGGCTTGAAGACATCGCTGGCGATGACTTGTTTCGCGGCAACGATCTTTGAGGCAACAAACCCTTTCGCGAGCGCTGAGGCCATTTTGCCCGCGCCGAGGAAACCGATTTTTAACGTGGCAGCCATGCGCGGGTTCTTAGCAACTCGCGCGCGCGTGCGGAAGGCATTTCG
>JANNGC010000959.1:0-5873 GCA_031380445.1 Pedosphaera sp. | reverse complement strand
GTCGAGAATTTCGCGGGCCTTGATGTCAATGATGCTGCTCATGGTTTCAGTTTTTTGGGTTCGGGTTTCAGTTCTAAAAACGAGCGCGCATGTTAGGTGCGCGCAAAGTCGAGTCAAGTTGCGAGGCGGCGTGGAGCGCGGGTTTTCAACCCGCAGCAACGCGCGATGGAGTGCGGTGACCGCAATTTCAGGCACCTTCGACTTGCGGACATTGCAGCGGGCTGGAAAACCCGCGCTCCGCTCCGGCTGCAACGACCAACTGACAACGCCTTCCGAACCCGCTACGAATTCGCGCCACATGAAAGCAATCATTCTCGCCGCCGGCAAAGGCACGCGCATGAAGGAACTCACGAACGAGATTCCCAAGCCCATGCTCCGCGTCCAAGGCAGGCCGATCCTCGAACACATCCTCACCGGGCTGAAGGCCGCCGGTGTGACTCAGTTCTTCATCGTCACCGGCTGGCGCGCGGAGGTGGTGGAAGAATACTTCGGCGACGGCTCGAACTGGGAGGTGGACATTACTTACGGTCGCCAGCTCGTGCAGGACGGCACCGGCAAAGCGCCGGAACTGGCGCAGGAATTCGTCGGCCCCTCGCCCTTCATTCTCACCTACGGCGACATCCTCGTGCGGCCCGAGACCTACGCGCAGATGATTCACCGCTACAACGAGGATTACTTCAGCGGCGTCGTGACTGTGACCGGCAGCGAAGACGTGACCAAGGGCGGACTGTTTTTCTTCGACGAAAAATTCTGCCTGAAACATCTCGTGGAGAAACCGCCGGCAGAACAGGTCGAGCAACTGCGCCGCGACGGCTGGCTGAAGCCGGGCGAACCGGCGTGGTACAACGCGGGCATCTACATCTTCCGCCCGTCCCTCTTCGAGTTCACGGCCAAGCTGGAGAAATCCCCGCGCGGCGAATACGAGCTGACCGACGCCATCACCGGCCTGATCGCCACGCATCATCCGCTGGCCGGCCTGCGCATCGAAGGCCGCTGGGTGGATGTGCGCGACCCGGAAGTGCTGGCGAAATTGGAAGCGGAGAAAGCGTAAGGCCCACGACGCATTCAGGCGGGTGCAGGCGGACACGGTTCTTGAAACGGAGGGCCGAGCGAGGCAAGCGGCCTGGGAGCGCTGGCGTCCAGCCGGGGCGCTTCCAGCACCCCTTCGCGCCGGCACGGAAGCCGACGCTCCCAAGCCCGGCCCAAGAACAGGGTCCAGGCGCCCTCCATTCAGGTTGAAAGTTTGCGAACTCCCTTCCGGCTCTCAGCCTGCCGCCTTCAACTCCCCTGCCCTCACTTGATCCCCGTGCTCTGGCGGATGCGTTGCAACATGTCGCGGGCGATCTGGTCCTTGGGGTCGAGTTGCAGCGCGAGTTCAAACTGCTGCATGGCGGCGGGCAGGTTGTTCAGTTCCACGAACACGAGGCCGAGGTTGCCGCGCGCGCGGGCGTGGCGCGGGTTCAGGCGCAGCGCGGCCTCAAACTCGCGGGCCGATTCCTCGAACTGCTTGCTCACCCGCAAGGTGAGTCCGAGAAAGTAATGCGCCTCGTCGTAGTTCGGATCGAGTGCGATGGAGCGGCGCAGAAAACTCACGGCCTCGGCAGGCTTCCCAGACATGATGAGCGCGGTGCCGATTTCCGCATGGGCGCGGGCGTGGTCCGGATTTTTTTTCAACAGCGCCTCGTTCATCAAGATCATGTCGCGGATGACGCGAGGCTGCAGGGCCTGGTTCAGCACGGCCAGGTCCACCTGACTTTTCATCACCACTTGCAGCCACATCTCGGCCATCTCGTCGGTGGTGTCGGAACCGTAGGTGACGCGGCGCGGCGGAGAGTGCGGGTTGCGCGGATTGTTCGTCGAGTTGTCGAAGGTCCATTCCATCGAGACTTTTGTCCCCTTGGGCAGCAGGACGGGCGCGGGGTATTGATACTCGCCCTGCCAGTTGAAATCCCAATTCGAGATCGACATCAGCCAGCGGCGCGTGCCGTCGGGCAGGTCGGCGTAGCCTTTCAATTCCTTCGCAAGATAGTGCGCGTGCGGGAGAATCTGCCGCAGTTCCAAATCCACCGGCGCGACAAACGTGTCCGTGACCGAGTGGCGGCTCGCCCCGGGCGGGATGTCGATGGTGTAGGAATCGAGCGGGAGCTTGAAGGCGATCGCGCCGCCCGGCTGATCGGTGAAGTAGAAGGCGACCTCGGGCGCGATGGTTTCGATTTTGCCAATGGGCTGGAGATGCAATTGCAGCACCAGATCCGTCTCCGGCTCCAGCGGCCACGCCAGGTCGGGCGGGTAAAAGCGCGGCGTCTTGCCGGGCTGCCAACTGGCGAAGGTGATCGGACTCTCGGCCGAGCGCGGCGCGTGAATGCCGGCGAACCCGGGTTGGCCGTCTTTGCCATCGAGTGCGCGCGTCTGCGGCGTTTTGTCGAAGCGCAGGAAGGCGTGATGCACCGCGCGCGAGTTCGGACGCATTACAATGCCGCGCACGTAACGACGCGCGCTGGTGGGAATGCGAATGACGAGGTTGCGATACAGGTCGCGGCCCTCCGCCGCGAGCGTGAAGGCGACGGCGGGCTTCACCACGAGATCGGGCTGACCGAGCGGCCAGCCATCATTCCATTGCGGCAGCGGCGGGAGGTCTTTGGCGTTGCCTTCGCCCGCCCCTTCGTCCGCCCACTGCTTGATGAGTCCGATTTGCTGCCCGGTCAGCCGGCGTTCGCCGAGCAGCGGCACCACTTTCGGATCGGGCAGCCAGGGCGGCATGGTGCGCGCGTGCGTCACGTCCACGATCTGCCGCACGCGCTTTTTCACGTCGTCGTAAGCCAGGAGGGGAAACGGCCCGGAGCCCCCGGGGTGATGGCAGCCCGCGCAGTTCTGAAAAACGATGGGGGCAATGTCCCTGCTGAACGTGACGCTGCCCTTGGGCTTGGGAACGTAGGTGTCTTCGGACGGGCCGCCCGCCGGGCCGCAACCGCTCCAGAGCAGCGCGCCGAGGGCGATGAAGATTGACGCTAGAAATTTCAGAGCGCGCAACGTAGCGAGTCCAGACGGGCGAGGCAATCCGGCGGTGCGGAACAACAACAGACCGGAGCGCGGACCGCTGAGTCCGCGTGTTTCACTCTGAATGATTTTTCGCTGAAGATTCTACCCTGATGAGCCTGATGATTTCAGCGCGATGGAAGACACGCGGACTCGGCGGTCCGCGCTCCTCTAAAAAATAAAAAAGCGGGACTCAGTTGGCCGAGTCCCGCTTGATCAGTTTGGCTGCGCCTTAGTAGCGATCACGACCACCGCCACCGCCGCTGCGTCCGCCGCCGCCGCCGCCGCCACCGCCGTATTCACGACGCGGGCCGCGACCACCACCGCCGCCGCCGCCACCGCCTCCACCCGGGCGATCTTCACGCGGGCGGGCGACATTAACCGTCAGGGCGCGGCCATCGATTTCCTTGCCGTTCAAGGCTTCGATGGCTCGTTCCGCCTCCTCGGGCGAACTCATGGTCACGAAGCCGAAACCACGGGGACGGCCGCTCATGCGGTCCATCATCAGGTTGGCTTCCACGACCGTGCCGTGCGCCGCGAAGGCGTCGTGCAGGTCATTCTCTGTGGTGTTGAAGGAAAGGTTTCCCACAAACAGTTTGTTACTCATGCCAGTTGTGCTGTCCAGACGACCTTCTGCTTTCACTAAGACTGTTCCCGAACGCCGGGTTTCAAACCTTCACTGAACTGGGTTCACTTGATGATTTTCCATGCCTTTTGGAAGCGCCAAGCCTCTTACAGACTTGCGGAAATTGAAGATTTGACCGGGAAATGCAACCAGATTTTCCGGTGAATTTCACCCCGCCTCGCCGCCCTGAATCGGGGCAACAAAATCGCCACGCTCCGTGGCCGGGGCGTGGCGTGTCGAAAAACAATCCGCTCTACTTGAGCTTGGCGAGCCGCAGCGTGAGGCGCGACTTCTTGCGGTTGGCCGTGGCGCGATGAATCACGCCGGCCTTCACGGCCTTGTCGAAAGTGGAGATGGCCTCGCGTAGCGCGGTGGTGGACTCCTCTTTCTTGCCCGTGTCGAGGGCGGCAACGTAGCGCTTCTCGAAAGTTTTCAGGCGGCTCTTCACACTGCGGTTGCGCAATTGCTTGCGGGCGCTGTTCCGCATCCGGCGTTCGGCTGATTTCGTATTCGGCATAATTCTTAAATTAAGGGCGCAGAAACTAGCGGAATGAGTCTCCTTGTCAACGGCGCTTTGACACCCTGCGCGCCCCTCGCTAATTTCGCGGCACATGGAAATTCTGCACGCCCCGTGGCGCATCGAATACATCCTCGGCCCGAAAACGCCGCCGGGGGGCGGCGCCTCCATTTTCACGCGCATCGCCCAGTCGAGCGACGACGAGGCCAATCTCGTCATCGCCCGTGGCCGCTCCTGCTTCGCGATGCTGAACAATTATCCCTACAACGGCGGTCACCTGATGGTCATCCCCTACCGCGAAGTGCCGGACTTCAACGACCTGCTCGACGACGAACTGCTGGAACTGATGAAGCTCACGCGCCGCTGCCAGCACGCGCTGACGAAGGCGATGCAGCCGCACGGCTTCAACATCGGCGTGAACCTCGGCAAGGTCGCGGGCGCGGGCATCCAGGAGCATCTGCACATTCACATCGTGCCGCGCTGGACGGGGGACACGAACTTCATGCCGGTGATCGCGAACACGAACGTGGTGCCGGAGGCGTTGCGCGAGACGGCGGCGAAACTGCGCGCGGCACTGGCGGAGCAACAGAATTAACATGGCCACCGAGACTCTTCATTTTGAAAACGCCCGCGTGGCGCAACAGCTCTTCGCCAACGATCCGCACAACCTCGACACGCTCGAATCCGCGCTCGGCGTGAAGACCACGTCGCGCGAGGGCTGGATCAAACTCGACGGCGCGGCGGAAGACGTGGCGCGCGCGAAGAATCTTTTTCAACTGCTCGAAAATTCCCTGCGCACCGGCGGCACCATTCGCGCGCGTGATTTCGCCCAGGCCGTGAACGTGGTGAAGAACGAAGGCACCGACGCGCTGCGCGACATCTACGCCGAGCGCATCAACACCTCGCCGCGCAAGCCGAGCGTCACGCCCAAGACCACCGGCCAGCGCAAATACGTGCAGGCCATTCGCGCGCATGATGTGACCTTCGGCATCGGCCCCGCCGGCACCGGCAAGACGTATCTGGCGATGGCGATGGCGGTGCACGCGCTGCGCGAGGAGAAGGTGGCACGCATCATCCTCACGCGCCCCGCGGTGGAGGCTGGCGAGGCGCTGGGCTTCCTGCCGGGAGATCTTTACGAGAAGATTGACCCTTACCTGCGCCCCTTGATGGACGCGCTGCACGACATGCTGCCCGGCGACGAAATCGAGAAGCATCGGGAACGCGGGGTGATCGAAATCGCGCCGCTCGCGTACATGCGGGGACGCACCCTGAACCACGCGTTCATCATCCTCGACGAAGCGCAGAACGCCACGGCCGAGCAGATGTTCATGTTCCTGACCCGGCTGGGCTTCAGTTCTAAGGCGGTCATCACCGGCGACATCACGCAGATCGACCTGCCGCCGACCAAGCGTTCCGGCCTAGTGGAGGCACGCGCCGCCCTGACCCGCACCGAAGGGATCGCGATCGTGGAGTTCAACAAGCGCGACGTGGTGCGGCATCCGCTGGTGCAGCGCATCATCGCCGCCTACGAGGAACACCGCGGCACCAAGCAATGAGCCGCGTCCTCGCGCTCCGCAATCGCCAGCGCGTGCGCCCGGTCGAGACACGCTTGCTCCGGAGCATCGCGACCTGGGCCTTGCAGGAGCACTTCCGCGTGAGCGACTTCGAGTTGGGCATTCACCTGGTCGGCGCGGA
>JANNGC010000464.1:0-10516 GCA_031380445.1 Pedosphaera sp. | reverse complement strand
GGCGAGGGCGCGCTCGCGGTCATCCGGCTCTCGGGTGAACAAGCGTTCACCATCGCGGACAAAGTTTTCATCCCGCGCGGCAAGTCCTCGCAGAAAACTTCGGACGCGCCGACGCACACGATTCAGTACGGCCACATCGTCCTCGGCGGGAAAGTGATTGATGAAGTGCTGGTGGCGGTGATGCGCGCGCCGCGCACGTTCACGCGGGAGGATTGCGTGGAAATCACCTGTCACGGCGGCGTGCTGGCGGCGAAGTCGGTGCTCGATTCCGTGCTGACGAGCGGCGCGCGGCTCGCGGAGCCGGGCGAATTCACACGCCGTGCTTTTCTGAACGGCCGTATCGATCTCACGCAGGCCGAAGCGGTGGCCGACTTGATCGCCGCGCGCACCGAACTCGCGCTCTCCGCCGCGAACGAGCAGCTCGCCGGCAAACTTTCCCAGCGCATCAACGAAGTGCGCGACCAGATGATGCTCACGCTGGCGCACCTCGAGGCGCACATTGATTTCCCAGACGAGGACATCGCGCCCGACACGCAGGCGCAACTGCTCGGGCGGCTCCAGCGCGCGGTGGAGTTCATGGACGAGCTGCTGCGCACGGCGAACGAAGGACAAGTGCTGCGACGCGGCGTGCGCGCGGCCATCGTCGGGCGGCCGAATGCGGGGAAGTCGAGTTTGCTCAATCAACTGCTGGGCCACGACCGCGCCATTGTCTCGGCGATTCCCGGCACGACACGCGACACCATTGAGGAGACGGCGAACGTGCGGGGCATTCCCGTGGTGTTCATTGACACGGCGGGTTTGCGCGAGGGGACGGATGAAATTGAAATCGAAGGTATCAAGCGCAGCCGCACGAGTCTCGAACGCGCGGAGCTGATCCTGCATGTGCTCGATGACTCGGAGCCGTTGACGGAGGCGGATGAGGATTTTCTGCGCGAGTTCGCGGGGAAGAAACGGATCGTGGTGCGGAACAAAATTGATCTGGGAGCGCAGGCGGCTCCGGTCGCGCTGCGAACGGAGACGCCTCGCAGCGCGAGGCTCGCCACCGCGCTCCCAGGCGCAATTGGCGTGAGCTGCTCGACTGGTGAGGGCATTGAAACGCTCAAAGATGCGATCAAATCCCTCGTCTGGTCCGGCGAGATTCGCGCCGACATGTTGCAGGTGATGATCAACTCGCGGCATCAGGATGCGCTGCGCCGCGCGCGCGAGGCCACGGCGAACACCATGGCCGCCTTCGCCGCCGGCCACGGTTTGGAGATCGCCGCGATGGAACTGCGCCTCGCCGTGAACGCCATCGGTGAAGTCGTGGGCAAGACCACGACGGAAGATTTGCTCGATTCGATCTTCAGCCAGTTCTGCCTCGGGAAGTGAAGAAGCTCGCGGGCCAGGTTGCGGATCTCCCATCGTCAGCCCGCCATGCTCATCATCCGGCTGTTCACCTCCATTGCGGCGCCGCCGGAGCGCGTCTTCGATCTGGCCCGCAGCATTGAGGCGCATCAGCAGTCCGCCGAGGGGACGCACGAGCGGGCCGTGGCGGGCGTGACCAGCGGATTGATCGGTCTGGGCGACGAGGTCACTTGGGAAGCCCGCCACTTCGGCGTGAAACAGCGGCTGACCGTGCGCATCACCGGCTTCGAGCGGCCGGCGCGGTTTCAGGACATCATGATCGCCGGCGCGTTCCAGAGCATGAGGCACGACCACGAGTTTATCGCCCGGCCGCCGGGGACGTTGATGGTGGATCGGTTCGAGTTCGAGTCGCCCTTCGGCCTGCTGGGGCGCATGGCGGACCGGCTTTTTCTATTTGGATACATGCGGCGTTTCCTGGTGCGGCGAAATCAGGTTTTGAAGGCGCTGGCGGAATCGGAGGATTGGAAAAGGTATGTCGCAGGGGCGTGAACGTGGGGTGCGGTGAGCCGGGCCACATTATGTTGGCGGCAAAGATGGAGTGTGGAATTAAAGCTTGTCCTGTCCCGCATGATCCGCCGTCCGTTTTTGAATCCTGAAAGGATTCGGATAATTCAGCCCAGCGTTGCGTCGCCGAGGCGCTACGCTGGGTTGGCGGCGTGATGAGAACATCAACCCTGAAGGGGTTGAATCAAGAAACGAAGCGCGAGGATTCGATTCAACCCCTACAGGGTTGGGAAATTTTTCGGACGCGAACCCAGGGCTAGATGATTCAATCCTTTCAGGATTGGAAATTGGCCCGCCTCACCCGCCCCAGTCCCAGCGCTTGTCCTTGCGGAATTGCTTCACGAAGGCGGAGGTGCTCAGGCCGTTGAGCACGTAGCTGTGTTCGTCCTTTGACCAACTGGCCGTGCGCGCGGAGCCGCTGCGATCCGTCTCCGGCGTTTCGGTGGGCGCGTCGGGAAAAAGGGTGCGGTCGGCGATGACGAGGTGCAGGTGCTTGCCCTCGGGACTGAAGCAGACGACCGGCACCTTCTGCCCGCGCCACGCCACGAGGGTGCAGCCGCGCACCTTGGACTGGGCGAGCACGGGCGGCACCGCGAAATTGGTGGCCACGCCCTGCGCGGCGAGGAAGGCGCGCACTTCGTTCAAGTTCGCCGCCGGAGCCTGCACATGCGGATCCATGCCCCAGGACGCGCCGCTCATCTCCTGCCGGAACTCCGCGAAGGTCGGGGGCCGCTGGCTCGCCCACAACGCGGCCACGCCCAGCGCAATAAGCACGGCCGCCGCCGCCGCCATTTGCCGCGCGCTGAGATGCGGATTCCACCACGGCGCGGGCCGGATGATTTTGCGCCGGGCGAGAATGGTGTCGCGCAAGTCCACGGGTGCAGGGACGCGGGCGAGTTCGGCGCGCACGGATTGATCGAAGGCGAGCGAGGCGGCGAGCCACGCGCTCAATGCACGGTCGCGCCGCGCCAGCGCCAGCGCCTCGGCAAACAGCGGGTCTTGCTCGTCGTCCGTGCCGTGGCGGTAGGCGGACAGGATTTCTTTGGCTTCTTCGGGGTTCATACTCGGGCCTCTTTGTCCGCATCGTTCACGGCGTCGGTCATTTTCGTCCGCAGCATTTCTTTGCCGCGCGCGAGCCGGGACATCACGGTGCCGATGGGGACACCGAGGATTTCCGCAATCTCCTTGTACGAGTGATCGTTCATGTAGAACAGGACGAGCGTGGAGCGGAACGGCTCCTCCATTTCGTGCAAGGCGGTGACGGCGGCGTTGGCGTCCGCGCTGATTTCGGCGCGGGGCATTTCAACAATCTTGTCGTCGAAAGTCTCATCCAGCTCGGCGTGCGGGAAGCGCGTGTCGTGGCGCTTCTGCTGGAGGAAGTCGCGGTAGAGCGTGGTGAAGAGCCAGGACTTGGCCTTCGACTGATCGCGCAGCGCGCCGGCCTTTTCGCCAAAGCGCTCGAAGGCGCGCTGGGTGAGGTCGGCGGCATCGGCCTCGCTGCGGCTCAGGCCGAGCGCGAAGCGATAGAGCGGCTCGTAATAAGCAGTCACAACACTTTCAAACGCTGTGTCATCAGACGGCATACGCTGGTGCGGCGGACGTGTTTGAATTCCTGTTCAATCTGTTCGCACACTAATCGCACGGTCGCCGGCAAGCACGGCAAAATTTCCGGCAGGCTGGGGACGAACCGGAGTCATGGTTGATCCGGGAGCGCCAGTGCGTCCGTTGCGGACGCTGCTTCCGGGCCATGCCGCCGACACCATTTGTTCAGACTCGTTAAACCCAACAAATCCGAGCGGCGCCTGCGGCGGTTCCTCCACCGGCCTGCCGTATGTGGGATGCGCGGTGACGGCAGAAAATTCCTGGCGGTGGAAATTATTTCGCCGCGGAACGCGGACCGCCGAGTCCGCGTGTTCATTTTGATTGGTGAACATTCTCTTCGACACAGCGTTGCGACACGCGGACTCGGCGGTCCGCGCTCCGTGGTTACTTTGGACTTTGAACTTCCTTCTCCGTAGCCTCTGGCGCGTGCCCAGTTTGTTGGAACGAATCGAAGCGAATGCCGAAGCCCGTCTGACCTTGCCCGCCGGGCGCAGGCCGACGGAGGAGCTGGCGCGCTATCGCAATTTCCTCAAGGTCGAGTCGCATCGCCTGCGCATCCTGCACCGCGCGGGCGGCAGCGGGCGCGAGGTCTGCCGTGCGCGCTCGGTCATTCAGGATTTGCTGATCTGCTACATTCTTGAAGCCACGCGCAACGCCACGCCCGCGCTGGCCGAATCCAATCTTCCCCCCATCGCCATTGTCGCCATCGGCGGTTACGGACGCGGCGAGTTGAACCCGTACAGCGACATTGATTTCATGTTCCTGCACAACGGCGAACTCGTGACCGGCGAGCGGCCCAAGCCCACCCTGAGCGCCATTGTGGACGGCCTGCTCTATCCGCTCTGGGACATCGGACTGAAGGTCGGCCACTCCGTCCGCAGCATCGCGGACGCGATTCAAGTCGCGAACGAGGACATGCAGTCGAAGACCTCGCTCATCGAGGCGCGGCTGATCAGCGGCCATGCCGAGCTGTTCAAAACTTTTCAGAAACAGCTCGTGGACAAATGCGTGACCGGCCACGAGGACGAATACATCGGGCTGCGCGTGAAAGACCAGGCCGCGCGCCACGCCAAGTTTGGCAACTCCGCGACCATGCAGGAACCGAACATCAAGAACGGCTGCGGCGGGCTGCGCGATTTCCAGAACATGATCTGGATGACGTTCTTCAAATACCGCACGCGCACCACGGCGGAGATGGTGAAGCAGGAACTCATCAGCGCGGCGGAGTCCCGGCAGCTTGACGCGGCGTATGATTATCTGCTGCGCGCGCGGAACGAACTGCATTACCACTCCGAACGTGCTGTGGACGTGCTCACGAAAAGCGTGCAGCCCGCCGTGGCCAATCATCTTGGCTACAAGAATCCTTCGCCGAGCAAGCGTCTCGAAGCGTTCATGGGCGACTTTTATGCGCACTCGCGGAACATCTATCTCATCACGCGCACCGTGGAGCGGCGGCTGGCGCTGCGTCCGAAACCGCCCGTGCGACCGGGCTTCCGCAAGCTGCTGCCCTTCGGCAAGGAGAAGGAAAAAGACCCGGTGGTGGACGGCTTCAAATTCATTGATGACGAAATTCACGCCGCCGTGCCGCGCGTGTTTCAAGACAAGCCCGAGCGGCTGATGCGCGTGTTCCTCTACGCGCAGCAACGCGGCTTGAAGCTGCATCCCGATCTCGCGCAAGTCATCCGCCAAGAACTGCGGCTCGTGGACAAGGCCTTCCGCCATGACGAGCATGTGCGCGCCACGTTTCTGGAAATTCTCAACTCGCGCGGCAACGTCGCCCGCATCCTGCGCGCCATGCACGAGGTGGATTTCCTCGGCAAATACATTCCCGAGTTTGGCCGCCTCACCTCGCTCGTGCAGCACGAGTTCTATCATCAATACACGACCGACGAGCACACGCTGGTCTGCCTGGAAAAGCTCGACGCGGTGTGGGAGGCGCAGACGCCGCCGTTCAGCAGCTACGCGCAGATGTTCCGCGAAGTGGAGCGCCCGTTCGTGCTCTACCTCGCGCTGCTCCTGCACGACGCGGGCAAGGCCGACCACACCGGCAAGCACAGCGAAGTCGGCGGACGCCTGGCCCAGCGCGTCGCCAAACGCCTCGAACTCGACGGCGCGACCACGCACAACTTGCGCCTGCTCATCGAGAACCATCTCGTCATGGCGACTACGTCGCAGCGCCGCGATCTGGAAGATGAAAATGTGGTGCGCCCGTTCGCCGCGCTGATGCAGTCGCCGGAGAACTTGCGAATGCTTACGCTGCACACGCTGGCCGACTCGCTCGGCACCAGCGATCAGTTGTGGAACAGCTTCAAGGATTCGCTGCTCCTCACGCTCTTCCGCAAGACTTACGACGTGATGATCGCCGGCACGATGTTCGTGCGCGCGGAGAAGCGGGAGCGTGAATTGTTGGAGGAAGAAATCGCCGAGAACCTGCCGCGCACGTTCGGCGCGGATGAATTGCACGCGCACTTCGAGCATCTGCCCGCGCGCTATTTCCAACTGCACAACGCGCGCGAGATCGCCGCCGACCTCAGCCTCACGCACCGCTTCATGCACCTCCAGATCACCGAGGAGGACCAGGCGTTGGAGCCGGTCATCGCGTGGCACAACGAGCGCGACCGCGGCTACACCACCCTGAAAATCTGCACCTGGGACCGGCTCGGGCTGTTCAGCAAAATCACCGGCTCGCTCAGCGCGGCGGGCATCAACATTCTTTCCTCGCAAAGTTTCACCCGCACCGACGGCATCGCGCTCGACACGTTCTTTGTGACCGACGCGCAAGGCGGCTCGCTCGTCACGCGCGAGGAGCGCGAACGCTTCGAGGAAATCCTGCTCAAGGTGCTGACGCTGGAATCGCTCGACCTGCCGCCGCTCATCGCGAAGCAGCGCACGGCGTCCCCGCGCTACCAGTCCGTCGAGGGCGACCGCATCCCGACGCAAATCTCCATTGATAACAACAGTTCGAACACCCGGACCATCATCGAGGTCGAGACGGAGGACCGCATCGGCCTGCTCTACGCGCTGGCGCAGGTCTTCGCAGCGTTGGAGTTGAACATCGCGGTCGCGAAAATTCTGACTGAACGCGGCGCGGCCGTGGACACCTTTTACGTCACGGACATCCTCGGCAAAAAGATCGAGGATGCGCCGGTGTTGAAACTCGTCGAGCGCAGGCTGCGCGAGGCCATCACAGCTTTGGATGTGAAGTAGGGCAGTGCGGCCCGCCTGCCTCCAAAAAATTCATGGCTTGTCTGGAGAAAGGCGCGTTTCCCCTCACCCCGGCCCTCTCCCTCGGGGAGAGGGAGAACGGCATTCAGCCTCACTGCTATCGGACGCGCTAAGTTTGGCGAACGCTGGCTGACTTTCTCCCTCTCCTCTGGGGAGAGGGCCGGGGTGAGGGGAAGGCGGCGTCCTTGATCCCGGAGATTCATTTCTCCTTTGCGCCCCACCAAATGACTTGCTCGCCCAGCAGTTCGCAGAACACCAGCCCACTGCGCTCACCAGACAACCCATTCCTCCCTTGAATCACTTTGACACCCACTCGCACGCTAGGCAGTGTCCGCGAACTTTATGGCTGAATTACGCGGAAATCTGCTCGTCGCCCAGTCTGGCGGCCCGACTGCTGTCATCAACGCCAGCGTCGCCGGTGTCATCCAACAGGCGGGCAAACACGAGGTCATCGAGGAAATTTACGGCGGACTGAACGGCATCCTCGGCATCCTTAATGAGGAGATTATTGACCTTCAGGACGAGACCAACCGCGCCATCGAAGGACTGAAGTACACCCCTGCCGCCGCGCTCGGCACCTGCCGTTACAAGATTGATTTCAAGAAGAAGCCGGAACTCGCGGCCAAGGACATGGACCGTCTGTTCCAAGTTTTTGAAGCGCACAACATCCGCTACTTCTTCTACGCCGGCGGCAACGACTCGCAGGACACCGCGCATAAGATTCACGAGGAAGCCATCAAACGCGGCTGGGACATGCGCGTCATGGGCGTGCCGAAGACGATTGATAACGACCTCCCGCACACCGACCACTGCCCCGGCTACGGCTCGGTCATCAAATACAACGGCGCGAGCGTGATGGAAATCGCTCTCGATGTCCGCAGCATGGCCACGGACGACGGCGCGTGCTGCGTCATCGAGGTCATGGGCCGTTCCGCTGGCTGGATTGCCGCCGGTTCCGTGCTCGCCAAGCGCCTGCCGGACGACGCGCCGCACATCGTTTTGCTCCCCGAGATTCCGCTCAATGAAGCGGCTTTCCTCAAGCGCGTGCAGGAAGTCGTGGACCAGCACAAGTTCTGCGTCGTGGTCGTGGGCGAAGGCTTGAAGAACCAGGCGGGCAAGGAAATCGCGGCGGACGACAAGCGCGTGGATGCCTTCGGCCACCCCGTGCTCTCCGGCGCGGCGGATCATCTCGCGGAACTCGTTTCCGACAAATTGAATCTCAAGAGCCGCAGCGTGAAGCTCGGCTACGCGCAGCGCGCCGCCGGCCATTTCGCCAGTGGCACCGATATGCTCGAAGCCAGCGCCTGCGGCGAAGAAGCCGTGAAAGTCGCCGTCGAAGGCCAGAGCGGATTCATGGTCAAGATCGTCCGCGTGCAGAGCCAGCCTTACAAATGGTCGCTCGGTCTCCAGCCCCTCGGCGACATTGCGAACGTCGAGCACTTCGTCCCGCGCGACTGGATCAGCGAGGACGGCTTCATGCCGAACGAGAAGTTTGTGGAATACGCCCGCCCGCTCATCGAAGGCGAAGTGAAATTTCCCGTCGAAGGCGGCCTGCCGAAGTACGTGACGCTGGAGAAAAGCCGCGTGGAGAAGAAGCTCGCGGCGCGCGAGTAGTCGTTTTGTTTTTCAGCTACAGCGGCGCTCGCAAGAGCGCCGCTTCTTTTTTGTGGAGCGCCGGCTTCCAGCACGGCCTTTTCTGCTTTCAGCTTTTTGCTTTCTGCTTTTCCCCCGCCACTCTTTCCCGAGCCACTTGCAAATACTCCTCGTCAATCTCGATGCCCGTGAACTCTTTCACTCCGCACGCGCGTGCGGCCATCGCTGCGTTGCCGATGCCGAGAAACGGATCGAGCACGCTCAATTCCGCGTTGCGTCCGTGCAGGTGGAGGCACATCTCGGCCAGCCGCACCGGGAACGTCGCCGGATGCGGACGCTGTTTGTCCCGGCTCTTGATGGTCTCGTACGGCACGAACCAGTTGTTGCCCCGGCACCGCTTGTCGCGCCCCTCGGTGTGGCCCCAGCGTGCGATGTTGCTCTTGTCCGCGTAGCTCACGCCCACGGCCAGCCGGTCCACGGGCACCGTGCCCGTCTTCGTGAGATGAAAGACGTATTCGTGGCAGTCCGTGACGTAGCGCGGCGAATTGATCGGCTTGAAATGTCCGGCGGAAATCTCCTCGCCCGCCCGCGTCTCGACCGTGATGGATTTGATCCAGTGAAAGGTGTTCTGCAACACGAACACCTCGCGCAAGGCCAGCACCACCTCGTGCGGAAACATCGGATTGCTCGGCGCGGAACCCACGTTCAGGAAAAACGAGCCGTCGTCCTTCAGCAGCCGTTTCACTTCGCAGCACCACTCCACGGTCCACGCGAGGAACTCGTCGCGCGCCTTCGTGTCGTCGTACTTCCCGTATTTGATGCCGAGATTGTAGGGCGGCGAAGTGACCGTCACGTCCACGGACTGCGCGGGAAGTTCGCGCATGGTCGCGAGGCAATCACCGTGGATCAGATTGAACTTCGTCGCGCCCGGCGAGGTGGCCGGTGCGGCGGGCGCGGTCTCGGTGCCCAGGAGATGCAACTGCTTCGTCACACGCCGGCCGCCACCGCGTCGCCCATCTCGCGCGTGCCAACCTTCTTCGCGGCGGTGTCCGCCGGGTTGAAGATGTCGCCCGTACGGAGACCGGCGTTGATGGCTTTGGTCACGGCGGCGTCCACGGCGTTCGCCGCGTCGTTGAGTTGGAAGCTGTAGCGCAGCATCAAGGCCACGGAGAGAATCTGCGCGATGGGGTTCGCCAGGTTTTTGCCCGCAATGTCCGGCGCGGTGCCGCCCGCTGGCTCGAAGAAGCCGAACGTCTGCCCGCCGCTCGTCGCCCCGAGGCTCGCGCTGGGCAACATGCCGAGCGAACCCGCCAGCGCCGCCGCTTCGTCGCTCAAGATATCGCCGAACATATTCTCGCAAAGCATCACGTCGAACTGCGTGGGGCGCAGCATCAGTTGCATCGCGCCGTTGTCCACGAACATGTGTTCGAGCGCCACGCCGGGATACTGTTTGCCAATGCGCGTGACCACGTCGCGCCAGAGCACGCCGTTCTCCAGCACGTTCGCCTTGTCAATGCTCGTGACTTTCTTCCGGCGCAACTCGGCGGCGCGGAAGGCGACGTGCGCGATGCGCTCAATCTCCGACGTGGTGTAGACCATCGTGTCGGTCGCGCGGAACTGGCCGTTGCCGAGGTCTTCCGTCTTCTTCGGCTGGCCGAAATACATTCCGCCGGTCAGCTCGCGCACCACGAGAATATCAATGCCGTTGCCCTGGCGGTCCGGCGCGAGCGGGCAGGAGTGGGCGAGCGCCTTGGGCAGTTGCACCGGGCGCAAATTCGCGAACAGGCCGAACTCTTTGCGGATGCGCAGGAGCGCGGCGCGCTCGGGACGCTCCTCCTTCGGAATCGTCGGGTCGCGGTCGGGCAGGCCCACCGAGCCGAAGAGAATTGAATCCGACTCGCGGCACAACGCGAGCGTGGCGTCCGGCAGCGCCTTCCCGGCGGCGTCAATGCCCGCCCAGCCCACCGGCGCTTCCGTGACTTGGAAACTCAGTGAAAACTTTTTCTCCACCGCGCGCAGGACTTTTAGGGCTTCGCGCATCACTTCCGGCCCGATGCCGTCTCCGGCGAGCGCGGCGATTTTGTAAATTATGCTCATCAATGGGCGCGGAGAGTAGCGAAGGGGGAAAAGGTGAAAAGGGGAAATTGGACACGGAGCGGGGCTGGGGCGGGAACTTTGAACTTTGAAC
>JANNGC010000448.1:0-1821 GCA_031380445.1 Pedosphaera sp. | reverse complement strand
GGCTTCCTGCTTGCGGCGTTTTATTTCGTGGACCGGCGGAATTATTTGAAGGCACCGAAGCAAGTGCGGGCCGAACTCGCCGAAGGCCACGACCAATGGCGCTTCGAGGGCCTGGCGAACGTCGGCTTCCTCGCGCTCATTCTCGTCGCGGTGTTCATCCAGAATCCGCCGTTCGTGCGCGAGGGCATGATGGTCGCCGCTGCGCTCGGCTCATGGTTCTGCACGAAGAAACACATTCACGAGGCGAACCACTTCAACTTTCATCCCATCCAGGAGGTCGCGATTCTCTTCATCGGGATTTTTTCCACCATGATGCCCGCGCTGGATTACTTGCAGTCGAACTCCGCGATTTTCGCCAAGGCCGGGCCGGGCGTCTTCTACTGGGGCAGCGGCGTGCTCTCCAGCGCGCTCGACAACGCGCCCACGTATCTCAGCTTCCTCAAGGCCATCTTCGGCGCGTTCGTTGATTCCGCGACGGTGCAGCAAGTGCAGGCGCTGGTGGCGACTCACGGCGAGGGACTCGCCACTGCCGCGGAACCCGTGCGCCACACTTACGAGGCGTTGCAAAAATATCACGGCGCGCTGCTCGCGAAAGGCACGGTGGACGTGGAGCACATTGATATCGCGTTCATCCTTGGGAACGTGAAGTTCAACGGCTACCTCATCGCCATCAGCGTCGCGTCGGTCTTCTTCGGGGCCTGCACCTACATCGGGAACGGGCCGAACTTCATGGTCAAGGCCATCGCCGATCATCAGAAGGTCCACACGCCCGGCTTCCTCGGCTACATCCTCAAGTTCACGCTGCCCTTCATGCTCCCGATGCTCGTGTTGGTGTGGTGGCTGTTCTTTCGGTAGTGAAGGGCAGGGGAGTTGAGGCGCATCTCGGCACGCTGCTTGGAATGGGTGGTGGAACTGGTCGCGCTGCGACCAGTCGGGCCGCGCCGAGCGGCCCGCCGGAGTGTCTGATGCGCTCGTCTCCTCGAACGCCGCACCAACCGCCCGCCCTGCGCGGGCTGGTTTTGTCGCAGCGCGACAAAACCCACCTCATCGCAGCGGAGCCACGCTCACTTCACGGAAATGAACCCGCCCGGTGTCGTCGTGATTTTGCAGGCCGATGTAGCCGGCGTTCGGGCGCAGGCCGCGATCGGGTTCGTAGTCTTTCATCTTCGGCGGCACGGGATCGCCCTCGTGGAAATCGGTGACGAGCGCGCCGTTCACTTCCACGAGCGTGCGCTTCCCTTCGAGGGTGATGAGCATCACGTTCCACTCGTTCAGCCGCGTGCTCACATTTTTCTTCGCCTCGTTGAAACTGTAGAGCGTGCCAGTGCGATGCCAGGCGTCGCCGCGATTTTCGATCTGCACCTCGTAGCCCCGATTCACCGCGAACCACGGATCGCGCGGCGGCTCGGGAATGCGGATGAACACGCCGGAATTGTCGTTCGTGGTCGTCGGCTTGAAGACGACGCGGAGGCGGCAGTCGCCAAATTTCTCGCGCGCGTACCACAGCATGCCCATGCCGCCGTGGGTCACGAGTGCGCCGTTCACCAATCGCAACTCGCCGGGGCCGGTCATCTGCCAGCCTTCGGTGGAGCGCCCGTCGAAGATCGGTTTCCAGCCGCCGGATTTTTCCTCTGCCGGACGCGTGCGGCAGGAGGCGAAGGTGAAAGTGAGCGCGAGCAGCGCGACGGTCTTTGTGCAGTTCCAGACAATTGATTTCATGGGCGGGCGCGACGCTACCCGCGCGGTGCGCGAGAGAAAAGTTTTTGATGAAGAGATGGAGCAAGGGGGGTGCATCTCGACACTGTTCTTAATTGAGCTGCC
>JANNGC010000438.1:0-3340 GCA_031380445.1 Pedosphaera sp. | reverse complement strand
AGGTGTGTTCGCATCGCTCGGATACAACCTGATCGGCAACACCAATGGTGGCCAAGGCTTTGGAGTTGCGAGTGATTTGCTGAACGTGGACGCCAAACTCGGCCCGCTCGCCGCGAACGGCGGCCCCACGCTCACCTGTCATCTGCTCCCCGGCAGTCCCGCCCTCGACGCGGGCGATGATACTCTCACCGGCACCGACCAGCGCGGCCAGCCGCGCCCGGCCGGCGCGGGCGTGGACATCGGCGCGTTTGAAACCCAACCGCCCAGCGGCCCGCCCCGCCTGGACGGTCTGCTCCGCCTGACCAACGGCGGCTTCCGTTTCACCTTCACGAACACCCCCGGCGCGACCTTCACCGTGCTCGCCTCCACCAACGTGGCGCAACCCTCCACCAACTGGACCCCGCTCGGCCCCGTGGTGGAAAGCGTGCCGGGCCAGTTCCAATACACCGAATCCGCCCCCACCAACGCCCCGCAGCGCTTCTACCAAATCCGCTGGCCGTGAGAGAGCGTAGGCAGACGAGCGGAGCGCGGGTTTTAAAACCCCAGCAACGTGAATTTGAGAAAGGTGCTCGCAAGTTACAGCGCTCTCGACATGCGGATGTTGCTGCGGGTTAAAAACCCGCGCTCCGTCAGGGCGAGAGCACGCGGTAGAAACGCATCGGGTAATTCGTGCCGTCGAAGTCGAGGAACTGATACACGCCTGCGCCGTCCGCCGTGTTGGTGAGAATGGGCTGCCACGGGATCGGCACGTTCAAATCCGCCGTGGCTTCGAGGACGTAAGGGACGCCGGGGAGTCCGATGCCGCCGAGCACCGGTACGCCGTTGCTGAAGGTGAGCGGCTGAATCGTCGAGGGCGGAGCGCCGACCACGCGGGTGAGCGTCACGTCGTTGCCGTCGCCGCCGGTGTAACTGATCTGGTAGATGACCGCGCCGCTCATCACGAGCGTGCCGGAGGGGAGGGCGTTGAAGGTGCCGATCACCGGATCGGCTCCGTCGTTGTTGATGATGGTGAAGCTCACACCCGTGTCGGGGTTGAAGCCGCTGGTCACGACAAGGCTCGAACCGGTGAGCGTGAGCGCGCCCGTGACGTCGAGTTGATCGTAGTCCGCGCCGGCCGCCAATCCGTTCACCCGCGCCCGCAACGTCGCGCCGGACGCGAGCGTGACGCTCGACGAACGCAGCACACCGGACACGTCCCGCGAGCCAGGTGCGACCGAGCAGCCCGCGCACGTCGTCGCGGAGATTTGCCCCACCACGCCGGTGCCACCGAGGGTGCCGGTATTTGTGAGCGTAAAAAGAATCGAGGCATGATTCTCGTTCACGAAGACCCGCGCGCCGCCGCCGACGCGGAACGGCCCGGTGTAACTCGCGGGGCTGTTCAAGACGAGCGAGCCAATCCCGAGCGTCTGCCAACTGCCGCCGGCCAGCGTCCCGTTCACCATCAGCGTGCCTGAGTTCAACGTGTCGAACGCCGTCTGTGTGCCGGCGAGCGTGACCGGCCCGTTCCAGAGGTTCGTCACGCCGAGCACGACATCCACGCGGCCAGCCATGATGATCGGTTCATCAATCGCGCCGCCGTTCGGCAAGTCCATCGAGAGACGGCCCGCCGTACCCACAAAAGTTCCCGCGAGCGTCGAGCCGAGCGCGGCGGAGCTTTGCACGTCGAGCGTGCCGGAGTTCACCGTGACCGTGCCGTTGAAATCATTCGTGCCGGAAAGCGCGAGCGTGCCGCTGGAATTTCCCGACAGTCCGCCGCCGCCCGTCACGCGCGCGGTGAAGGAAAGCCCGCCCGCGCCGACGTGCGTGAGCGTGGCGAAGCCGAGGTCAAGCGGCCCGCGCACGATGAGGTCCGCGCCCGGATGTCCGATGTTCCAGAGCTGGTTGTTCTGCAGCGTGACCGGGACGTGGAGATTGATGACGCCGGTGGTGTTCGTCGCGGTCAGCGCGTTGATCAGGCGTAGCGAATTTCCTGCTGCCACATTGATGCTGTAGGCGCGGCCGAGCAGCAGCGTGTTGTAGGCGATGTTGGTTCCCGCGTCGAAGAGCGGTGCTTTTGCCACCGTGCCGGGCAGCACCACGTCATCGCCCTGCTGCGGCGAAATGTCGCCCGCCCAGTTCAATGGATTGCTCCACAAACTGTCCGCGCCGCCGCCGTCCCAGATGCGCGTAATCAAGGTCGGCACGGCGACGCGCGTGATGACCACGTCGTTGCCGCTACCGCCCTGGTAAGTGAGCCGCGTGACGACGGGACCGTTCGTGATCATGGAACCTTCCAACAGTCCGGCGAAGCTGCCACCGATGGGATTCAATCCCTGGTTGTCAATCAGCGTGAACGCTTCGCCAAACGCAGGCGTGGAGCCAAAACTCAGGCGCAGCGCGCTGCCGTTCAAACCCACGTTGCCCACCACCACGATCTGATCGTAGCCGCTGCCGGGCGCGGGTCCGTTGAGTTCAAAAAAGTTCGTCACGCTGGCGTTGTTCGTCAGTCCGCCGACAAAAGTGATCTGCCCCGGACTCGCGCCGGGACTGAGCGTGCCGCCGGACAACACCGCGCGCGCCGTGGTGCCGGTGCCGCCGAGGATGGAACTGGCGCCGATGACTTCGACCGCGCTGAAAAGTTGCGTGCCGTTGATGAGGAGCGTCCCGGCCTCCAGCGAGGTGACGTTGGTGTGCAAGTTGACGCCGTTCAACACGAGGCGGCCCGCGCCCACCTTGGCCAGACTGCCGCCGGTGAGCGGGCCGTTCAGCCGCACTTCGCCAGCCTGCGGATTGAAGCGCACGGAACCGAACTGCGCGCCGAGCGTGATCGGCCCGGAGAGCGTGCTGGTGCCGCTGATGAACTGCATGGTGATGGCGCTGGCGTTGAGTCCGTTCAGCACGAACGGCTCATCCACGGTGACGCCGGAATTGAACTGCATGATGGTGCCCGCGCCGATGGTGGTCGCGCCGAGCGCGCTGCCGAAGACGTTCGAGCTGTTGATGGACACGCTGCTGCCACGGAATTCCATCGGGCCGGTCAGCGTGTTGGTGCCGGACAAGGTGACCGCGCCGCCGCCGACTTTGGTCAGGCCGCCGCTGCCGGAAAGTTGTCCGCTTAAATTCAGCAAGCCCTCGACGCCCCAGGTCAGCGTGTGCGCGCCGAGGTTGATGCCGTTGTTGACCGTGAGCGTGGTGCCGGCGGCAATGAAGTTCGACTGGCTGCCGTTGAGCAGCACCGGGAGGTTCAACGTCGGTCCGCCGCCGTTCGTCGCGAAGAGTCCCGCGTTCAACGTCACGCCTGCCGCACCCAGGATGTAGCCGTCCGCCAAGGTCAGCGAATTGAAACCAATGACGGCCGGGA
>JANNGC010000424.1:0-2582 GCA_031380445.1 Pedosphaera sp. | reverse complement strand
CGTCGGTGAGACGGTAGTAACGGCCCTGAAATTTGTAGGTCAGCTTCTCGTGGTCGAGTCCGAGCTGATGCAGAATCGTGGCGTGCAGGTCATGCACGTCCACGGGATTTTCCGCCACGTTGTAGCCGTAGTCGTCGGTCGCACCGTAGGTCACGCCCTTCTTCACGCCGCCGCCGCACATCCAGATCGTGAAGCAGCGAGGATGATGATCCCGTCCGTAGTCCGTGGCCGTGAGTTTGCCTTGCGAGTAATTGGTGCGTCCAAATTCACCGCCCCACACCACGAGCGTGTCGTCGAGCAGTCCGCGCTGTTTCAAATCCTGCACGAGTGCGTAGCACGCCTGGTCCACGTCCTTCGCCTGCCGACGAATGCCGCCGGGTAACCCGCCGTGATGATCCCAGCCCGGATGATAAAGCTGGATGAAACGCACGTCGCGCTCAGCGAGACGGCGCGCGAGCAGGCAGTTCGCGGCGAAGGTGCCGGGTTCACGCGACTCTTTGCCGTAAAGCTCAAACGTCGCATCCGACTCCTTCGCCAAATCCATCACGTCCGGCACGCTGGTCTGCATCCGGTAAGCCATCTCGTATTGCGCGACGCGGGAATTGATCTCGGGATCGCCGAGGTCTTCAAATTGTTGCGCGTGCAATTCCGCCAGCCGGTCGAGCATCCGCCGCCGGCCCGCCGCCGAAATGCCGTCGGGATTTTTCAGGAACAGCACCGGGTCTTTGCCTGCGCGAAATTGCACGCCTTGATGAATGCTCGAAAGAAATCCATTGCCCCACAGCCGCGAGTAGAGCGGTTGATCAATGCGGTCTTTCGAGATGAGCACGACGAAGCCGGGGAGATTTTCGTTTGCGCTACCGAGGCCGTAGCTCAACCACGCGCCCATGCTCGGACGGCCCGGCAGTTGATGGCCCGTCTGAAAAAACGTGATCGCCGGATCGTGGTTGATGTGCTCGGTGTGCATCGAGCGGATGAAGCACAGTTCATCCACCATCTTCGCCGTGTGCGGCATCAGTTCGCTGACCCACGCGCCGCTTTGCCCGTGCTGGGCAAATTTGAAAATCGATCCCGCCAACGGCAGCGTGGCCTGGTTGCCCGACATGCCGGTGAGCCGCTGACCGCCGCGCACGCTCT
Source organism: Pedosphaera sp. (assembly GCA_031380445.1). GTDB lineage: Bacteria > Verrucomicrobiota > Verrucomicrobiia > Limisphaerales > SIBH01 > JANNGC01. Next base: position 1,445 of record JANNGC010000424.1, on the reverse strand, counting down.
CCGGCAGATCCTGCCCGTTGAGTTTGTTGAGCAGCGGCTTGTAATCAAACAAGTCGTGCTGCGACGGCCCGCCGCTCATGAACAGGTAGATGATGCGCTTGGCCTTCGGCGCGAAGTGCGGTTGGTCGAGAATGCCTTTGAACGGATTGACCGCCTGCGCCGCGCGTGCGTCGCGATTCAACAGGCCGAACAGCGCCATGCCGCCCATGCCCATGGCGAACCGGCCGAAGAAGTCGCGGCGGTTCATGGCAAAATTGACGTGCTGGCAGTTCATGCGCTCAATCATGGATTCGGTTTGATGCGCGACTATTCAGTTCGCCCTGCGGCATCGCAAGCCTGTGTCCTGAATCGTCTTCTTCAGAACGCATTGTGGAAGTGCCACCGCGGTGTCCTCCTCGGGACACGACACAGGAATGTGTCGCAACCTGCCGACACGAATGTCGGCGTTAAGTAACGCCGGCTTTTCAGCCGGCAGGTTGGGAGACTTTCGAGTCTTCCGTTGACTGCGGGAAATTTCCAATGGACACGCCGCAACGAACGTTTGACAACTCACCACGAACGAAATGAAAACTTTTTTCCGCTGGCTGTTCCGCCTGGGTGTCGCGCTATTCCTGCTCGTCATCGTGCTGGTGGTCGTCGCGGTCATTCTCAAGGATGTCCTCGCCCGGTCGCTAACGGAATACAATCTGCGCCAGAACACCGGCATGGACGCGAAGATTTCCAAGATGGAGATCGGGCTGGCGACTCCGGTGGTCAACGTCGAGGGACTCAAGCTCTACAACACCGATGATTTCGGCGGCAGCACCTTTCTCGAAATGCCGGAACTGCGCGTCGAGTACGTCACGGATGATCTGAAGGCGGGCCAGGTACGCTTCAAAACCGTGCGCCTGAATCTCGCCGAAGTTCACATCGTGAAAAACAAGGGCGGCAAGACGAATCTCGAAATGATGCAAAAACTCTCGAAGGAAAAATCTGCCAAAAAGAACAGCGGTAGTGGCGTGCCCGGCGTGGACTTCGGCGGTATTGACGCGCTCTATCTCACGGTCGGCAAAATCCGCATCACTGATGAGGGCGACGCGCGGAACAACGACGTGATCGAAGTGGGCGTGAAAGAGGAGGTGGGCCGCGACTTGAAGACGGAGGCGGACGTGGCGGTCTGGTTCAGCGGAGTCATGTTCAAAGTGGCCGCGCGCGAAATGTACAACCCCAAGACAGGTGATGAGCGGCGGAAGAAGATTCAGCGTTTGTTCGGTTGGAAGTTTTAACAGTCAGCATCCCCACACTGGTCTCGAATCCGCCACTTCTGACTCCCTCTCCCCGCGAGGAACTGTAAAGACCGGAGACATAGTGGACGGGTGTGCGGGGACATGGTGGACAGGTGCCGCCGGATGGCGGCAGCGTGGTTCGCTATGCCTTGGCTTGTGAATGATCTGATTTCTGTGCGC
>JANNGC010000415.1:0-1606 GCA_031380445.1 Pedosphaera sp. | reverse complement strand
ACAAAGACGAACCGGCGGACAGCGGCGTGGACTTTGATCGCGTGGCGTCGGTGCAGCGCGGGGCGAATCCGCCGAGCATGTTCACCTATGTTCCGCAGACACCCGCGCCGGACAATCGTTGGGCGGTGCTCAAGACGATGGAGAATGATCCGGTCGGCAACGTGACCGTGGACTGGTTTGATTCGTTGAACCGGGGCGTCATCCATCGCGACCTCGCGGCGCGTGCGGTGCCGGGTGAGTTGCTGATTGATGGCAAACTGCCCACGGAAAATTTGCGCGAGAACGATCCGGAGTTTTGGGAAACGACGTACGAATGGAACGCGGATTCGCTCTGCACCGCCATCATCTATCCGGCGGGCGACCGCGACGAGGTCGTGCATCAGCGCGCTTTCAATCAGAACTCCAGCCGCAGCAACAATGCGAAAGCGGCGCGCGCCGCCGATGGCAATGCGCTCGTGGAACGCACGGTGGCGTGCTGCGACGATGACAGCGATGGCGACGGCCTGACGGACACGCTCATCGCGCGCCACACCTACGATGCGCGGTTCGGTTCGCCCGCCGGCCAGGCGATGCTGTTTGATGACACGGAAGGAAAAGAAAAAATCATCTTCCGCTTCGGTTCAGGCCCGCGCCAGACCACGTCGCAGGACGGCACACGCTGCTTCGCCACGTCCAGCACCGACCCGCGCGGGCTGCGGACGACGACTCAATACGACTCCAGCGGCAACTGCCTTTCGCTCACGCACCACGGGCGGCTGCTCGACGGCAGCGATTCGCCGGTGACGAATTTCGAGTATGACCCGCAGGGCCAGTTGCTCGCCGTGGTGCATCCGCTGGATGCGAACGGCGCGCGGCGGCGCGATGAGTTCACGTATGTGGACGGCTCCCTGCGCACCTGGGTCGTGGATTCGACCGGACCCGACACCACGATTACGAGCTACGGACGCGACGCCGTGGGCAATCTGACGGAACTCGTGGACCCGAACGGCAACACCAATCAGTACATTTACAACGCGCTCGATCAGTTGATGCGGAAGTCGTCCCTCGTCCACTGCGTCGGCTGTTCGGCACTCACGGAGGAATTCACCTACGACGCGAATGACAACGTGGTGCGCGAGGAGTTCTCGAACCACGATCACACCGGCGCGCTGGACACGAACAACCCGTCTTGGACGACGCTCTACGAATACGACCCGCTGAACCGCCGTACCCTGGTCGCGCACGAAGCCGCGCACGTTGTGCAGCAGCGCTTTGCCACCAACCGTTTCGTCTATGACGCGAACGACAATCTGATCGAGGAGCATTCGCCCGAGGCGGTGAAGGGCAGCCAGCCGTCGAACTGGATCCAGCATTCGTACGACACGCGCGATTTCCGTTTCACCACCACGAGCGCGCCCGGCACGGCGGATTCTTCCACGGACGAGTTTGATTACGATCCGAACGGCAACCTCGTGCGCTCCAGTCGCGGCGGCGGCGGTGGCGCGGGCGGATCGATCTGGCGGCAATCGTTCGATGGTTTTGATCGGCTGGCCACGGCCACCGATCCGCTGGGCAACGTGCAGACCTTCACCTACGACGCGAATGGCAATCTGCTTTCGGAGCGCCT
>JANNGC010000390.1:0-1704 GCA_031380445.1 Pedosphaera sp. | reverse complement strand
CTTTCCAGCCCGCAGCAACGTGAAATGAATAGGGGTGTTCGCAAGTTCCAACGCGCTCGTGCTTGTGAACGTTGCTGCGGGCTGGAAAGCCCGCGCTCCGCCAAATGGGGGCGGCCGTGGACGGCGCTAGAATTTCCCGTTGCTTCCAAGACACCGCCGTCTAGCCTCGCCGCACAGACGAACGACGGCATGAAATCACAGACACTTTTTCTCGGCGCAGCCTCTCTCCTCGCGCTCACGCTGGCGGCGCGCGCGGAAATCAAAATCTCCATCGTGCGCCACGCCGGCGACAGCGGCAGCGCGCGGCACAAGTTCGACGCTGTGCCGGCGCCCGCGAAGAACGACGCGGCCGCGACGGCGAAGTTCACGCTCGTGGACGGCGTGCGCGATGCGAACGGCGGTTCGCTCGATCAACTCCACGACGGGCAGCTTTCCGCCACCGCCGATCAGCCGGCGGCGAATTTCTTCTTCAACGCCGGCACAGACGGCGGGCGCATCCAGATCGATCTCGGAAGCGTGATTGAGATCAAGCAGGTCAACACCTACTCGTGGCACGGCGGCTCGCGCGGGCCGCAGGTGTACGGACTCTACGCCAGCACCGGACGGCAGGAGGGCTTTGAACCCACGCCCAAGCGCGGCACGCTCCCGGACCTGGAGCAGACCGGCTGGACGTTCGTGACCAACGTGGACACGCGCCCCAAGGAAGGCGACGGCGGCGGGCAATACGGCGCGAGCGTTTCCGATTCGACCGGAGCGCTCGGCAAATATCGTTTTCTCCTCCTGGACATTGCGCCGACGTCGCCCACGGATCGTTTCGGCAACACGTTCTTCAGCGAGATAGACGTGATTGATCGCCACGGGCCGGAACTGGTCGAGGCCACGGGCGGCAAGGAGAGCGCCACTCCGATCACGAAAAATTTCTCGACGGCGGACGGCCGATATCATTTCACCGTGAACACCACGGTCGCGCCCGACCTCACGGAATGGGCCGACACGCAACTGCGCCCCGTGATTCTCGAATGGTATCCGAAGCTGGTCGCGATGCTGCCGAGCGAAGGCTTCCAGCCCACGACGAACATCACGATCCGTTTCCGCGACGACATGGCGGGCGTGCCGGCGGCGGCGGGCGGCGGAACGATGGACTGCAACGCGGGCTGGTTTCGTCGCGAACTCAAGCGCGAGGCGCTCGGCTCGACCGTGCATGAGATGGTGCATCTGGTGCAGCGTTACGGCGGCGGCGGACGGCGCGGCGGCGGCGACACGAATTACACGCGGATGCCCGGCTGGCTCACCGAAGGCATTCCCGATTACATCCGCTGGTTCCTCTACGAGCCGCAGACGAAGGGCGCGGAAATCACGCGCCGCAATCTGGAGCGCGCACGTTACGACGCGAGCTATCGCGTGACGGGCAATTTTCTCAACTGGGCCTCGACAACCTACGACACCAACCTCGTTGTGAAACTCAACGCCGCCGGACGCCAGAGCAAATACCACGAAGCCTTGTGGAAAACCCTGACCGGCAAAACCGTCCAGGAACTCGGCGACGAGTGGAAGAAGGCGATGGAGCAGAAGATCGTGGCGGCGGAAGCGGCGAAGGAAAAAGCGACGCCGAAGTAGGACGGCGCGCGGACTTTCCAGTCCGCAGCCAGCCACGTTGAATCCGAAGGGCTGATTTTATCGGAGAGCCGCCACGCCGAAAATTCA
>JANNGC010000389.1:0-2317 GCA_031380445.1 Pedosphaera sp. | reverse complement strand
CCCCATTTCCTCGTGCGCCTCGCGGCAGGCGCAGGCGTAGGGGGATTCGCCGTCATCGGTCTTGAGCTTGCCGCCGCAGGGAGACCAGAAGCCGCGATTGGGTTCCTGAGCGCGTTCGAGCAGGAGCACTTCATCGCGTTCGTTGAACACGTAAAGCAGCGTGGCGATTCGATGGGGCAAGCGCACGGGCGTCATCAAAGACGAAAGGGGGACAGGGAGAAAGGGAGAAAGGGAGACGAGGCCGGAAAGCCTCGCCACCTGCCGGCAGGAATGTCGGCGCTACGTAGTGCCGGTTTTCCAGCCGGCAGGTGGCGAGACATTCCTGTCTCGTGTTCCTGCGCTCGCCAAAGCGCGCTGTGTGCGCACACGAAGCGCCTCCTCCAGGCGCTTCACGTCCTCCGGCGTGTTCACGTTCCACAGTTCCTCGCTGCGCGCCGGGACGAGCAGGCGGCGGGTGTTGAGTTTCTCCGCGAGAGCTTGCAGGGAGAATTCACCGGCGCTCAGTTGCGCCTCCACCGCCGCGAGATCCGTCACTGGCAGCAGCAGCGGAAAGCCCACGCGCTCGCCGTGCGCGGTGAAGGTCGCGCACTTCCCGTCCGCGCTCGCACGGAACAGACGCCGCAACAGCAACGGCGTGACCAGCGGCATGTCGCAGGCGAGGAAGAGCACGCCCTGCGCGCCCGTCGTGCGCAGCGCGGTGATGAGGCCGCCGAGCGGGCCGCAGCGCGGGACGGAGTCCTGCCGGAGGACGCGGACGCGCGGCTGGAGTTCGCCCTTCTTGGCGTTGGCGTAGCCGGTTAACCGGATGTCGGCATTCATCGCCACCGCGCGGATGCGCGCAAGCATGGTGACGCCTTCGATTTTCATCCGCGTCTTGTCGCGGCCCATGCGCGTGCTGAGGCCGCCCGCGAGGATGCAGATTTCCAGCCGGGGCTGTTCGCGCGCCGGCACGTTCACCGCTTGAAGACGACGGCGAGGATGCCCCAGAGCACGAGCACCAGCACGACGACGAGGAGGACGAAACGGTTGCGCGCCACGCGCTTCTCGTAGCGCAGAGGGCGCAGGCCCTGGATGCTGCCGGCGGCGAGATAGTTCACGAGCTTGGGATTCGAGGCGGGCGGCGGCTGGAACACTTCCTTGAACTTCCGCCACGCCGCCACGAGATCAAATTTGCGCACGCCCAGTTCGTTGTAATGCTCGCGGCCCGGTTGCGGCGCGGAGGATTGCAGCGGCGCGTGATCAATCTTCTCAAAATGTTCGCGCGGAGCCGGGGCGGACGCAGGCGCAGGCGCAGACGCGGGCGGGCGCGTGGCGAGTCCGCCGGGTGCGGTCGAGGAACGAAACTTCGGCTGCGGGTTCGCGGCCTCGTCGGACAGATGCTTGATCTGCGACTCCAGCGCCTCGATCTGCGCGGTCAGGGCGCGCGCCTTGTCGGAAATGGGATCGTGCTTTTTCTGGAAGAGTCCCATGACGCGAACTCAGCGCCGCAGGAGCAGCACGATGATGATGACCAGCGCGCCGAGCGCGAGCGGCCAGGTGAGGGCAAGGCCGAGGCGGCAGAGTTCGAGAAAACTTTTCTCCGCAAGCGGCACGACGGGCGCGGCCTGATCTTTGGCGACAGCCTGCTGAAATTTTTCGCCGGAGAGCACGGGCCACTTGAGGCGCGCGCCGTTCCATTCCATGCGCGCGCTTTCGATGGCGGTGTTGGCGCGGGTAAGTTCGAGCTGGAAATCATCCTTCGTCCACGCGGTGTCGTTGATGGACTGAACTTTGCCGAGCGCCTCGCGCAGTTCGCCAATGGTGCGCGCCATCTGCTCGGCGTCGCGGCGGGCGGCGAACTCGGATTCCTCCAGCAGCCCGAGGCCGCGGGTGAGGTTGTGCAGCACTTCCTCGCGCCCGGTGGTGAACTCGCTCTGGCGGCGGCGGGTTTCTTCGAGCGCGCCGCGTTCGCGTTCCAGTTCGGTCTGCGCGCGTTTCAGTTCGGCGAGCTTGGTCTGCAAATCGCCGACCTTGTTGTCCACGTCCTCGCGCGTCGGCGCGCGGCCGCCGTCCAGCGTCTGGACGGTGGCGGAAGTCGTGGAACTCGCGCCGCGAAACGACGCGCGCTGGGCGGTTTCAAACTCGCGGTCCACGAACTCGGAAGCATCAAATTCAGTAGCCATGCGTGCGACTCTAGGCAGCGTGTTTCGCGGTGTAAAGACGCGGTTCGGTTCCGGGCGGCGCGCGGGCTTTCCAGCCCGCAGCAACTCTCGCCCGCCGGCAGGTGTCCATTTTTTCTGGCCGCTTGACGTGTTTCAGCTTGCTGCGGGCTGGAAAG
>JANNGC010000365.1:0-6817 GCA_031380445.1 Pedosphaera sp. | reverse complement strand
GAAAATCGTGCGCGAGATCGCAGGTCGCAACGTGAATCGCATCCAGCGTCCGCAGCGGAATCTGCGGGTGGCAACGCTCCAGTTCCTGCCGCGCTTTGTTCAAGGCCCGCAGGTCGAGCCGGTGCAAAATGATTTGCTCCTCCTCGATCCACTCCTCGAATTGCAACCAGGCCAGGCGCCGGTCGCGCTCGGTCAGTTTGCCCGCGCGTTCCCGCGCCAGCAGCGCGGCGAAGACTTCGGTCACGGCCAGTTCCGATGACGAAAGTGGCTGCCCCTTGAGCGCCCGATCGAAGAAGCTGCTGTCCGATTCCTCGGACAGCAGCTTCACGATTATGCACGAGTCGAGATACATCGCTCACCAGCCGCGGCCATCGCGGTCTTCGCGAATGAGTTCCTCGGCGGTCGGCCCGCCGGTCCATTTGGGCATGCGGGCGAGGTGCTTGGCGGCGCCCTGCCAGACCTTGCGCGGCTTCGCCTGGACGGCGACCAGCCGTGCCTTCGGTTCCCCATCCGAGGTGATGGTTAACTCCCTCCCACCCGCGACCCACTCCAGCAGGGCGGAGAGATGAGCCTTGGCGTCGCGCACCGTGACCAGCCGTTCGCCGGCCAGCGCCGCCGATTCGCGCAGCACGAGCGGCTCGCTCTTTGGCTTTGGATAGACCAATGGTTTTTTCTCTTTCATGCCCGCATATGTAGTCTCATGTGACTACATTGGTCAATTCTTTTCTCAGACATCCAAATTTCTCACGTTCAGCGCGTTGTCTTCGATGAACCGCCGGCGAGGCTCCACTTCATCGCCCATCAGCTTCGTGAACATTTCCTCGGCCTCGACGGCGTCCGTCAGGTCGATGCGCAGCAGCTTGCGCCGCACCGGATTCATCGTGGTCTCGAAGAGCTCCTTCGCGTCCATTTCGCCGAGACCTTTGAAGCGGTACATCTGGATGCCTTTTTTCCCGACGGCTTTCACGGAGTTCAAAATTTCCGGGATCGCAAACAGCGGCGTGACCGACGCCTTCTCGCCTTCGCCTTCGATCAACTCGAACAACGGTTTGTCCTGGGCCGCGTAGTGATCGACGCTGAGACCTTTCTTGGAAAGTTTCTCGATCAACTCCGCCACCGCCTTGCTCTCATGGTGCAGGTCGGCGGAAGTGGCGCGGCGAATCGGCCCCTCGCGCTTGCCTTCCGGCTCCCCGCCAAACAAATCAGGCTGCGTCGCCTTATACTCATCCAGTTCCGTCTGTGTGGTGAAGTAATGCACCGTCTCGTGATTGCCCTCGCGCACCTTCACGAGATACGCGGGGAAGTCTCCATCGGGCGAACGCTTCTCCACATACTCCGCGAAATCTCCGCCGCGCCGCCGGATGTAGGTCGCGTGCTTGTCCAGGTTCTCCAAGAGTTCCAGCACTTCTTCGAGCTGCTTTTGCGTGAACTCTTTGCCGTCCGCGAGATTGCGCAATCGCACTTCTTCCGTCGCGAGCTGGATCAAAATCTTCGTCAACTGCACGTCGTCGTCGATGTAGTCGGTGCGCTTCTTGCGCGTGATGCTGTAGAGCGGCGGCTGCGCGATATACACGAAGCCCTGCTTCACGAGCTGCGGCATCTGCCGGTAGAAAAACGTGAGCAGCAAAGTGCGGATGTGCGACCCATCCACGTCGGCGTCGGTCATGATGATGATTTTGTGGTAGCGCAACTTGTTGAGATCGAACGCGCCTTCGCCCTCGCCATCACCGATGCCCGTGCCGATGGCCGTGATCATCGTGCGGATTTCCGTGTTCTGAAGAACCTTGTCGAGCCGCGCCTTCTCCACGTTGATGAGCTTGCCGCGAATCGGCAAAATCGCCTGGAACTTCCGGTCGCGCCCTTGCTTCGCCGAGCCGCCGGCCGAGTCACCTTCGACGATATACAACTCTGTGTTGACTGGATCGCGATCCGAGCAATCCGCCAGTTTGCCGGGCAAACCACCGCCCGTGAGCGCCGACTTACGCACCGCCTCGCGTGCCTTGCGCGCCGCCTCCCGCGCGCGCGCCGCGTTCAAAGCTTTCTCGATGATCTTCTTCGCCACCGGCGGATTCGCGTCGAAGTAACTCATCAACCCTTCGTAAGCCAGCGAGCCGACGATGCTCTCCACTTCCGGCGACAACAGCTTCACCTTCGTCTGCGATTCAAACTTCGGATCGCTGTGCTTCACTGAAATCACCGCCGTCAAACCTTCGCGCACATCGTCGCCCGTGATCTGCGGGTCCTTCTCCTTCAGCAAATTGTTCGACTTCGCGTACTGATTGATCGAACGCGTCACCGCCGAGCGAAAGCCCACCAGATGCGTGCCGCCGTCGGGATTGTTGATCGTGTTCGTGTAGCAAAGAATCTGGTCGTTGTAGCTGTCGTTGTACTGCATCACCACGTCCACATGCACTTCGAGTTGCGTGTCCGCGACCTCCACCTTCATCTCCTTGTGGAAGCTGATCGCCTTCGGATGCAGCACGTCCTTGCTCTGGTTGAGCTGCTTCACGAACTCAATGATGCCGTCCTTGTAAAAGAACCGCTCCGTTTTCCCCTCGGTGCCACGCTCGTCCGTGAACGTGATCTCCAATCCCGAATTCAAGAACGCCAGTTCGCGCAACCGCTGCATGATGATGTCCGACTTGAATGTCACCGTGTCGCGAAAGATTTCCGCGTCCGGCTTGAATGAAATCAGCGTCCCCGTTCCCTTGGCCTTGCCGATGACTTCCAGCTTCTTCATCGTCTTGCCGCGCTCGAACTCCATGTGATGCACCTGACCATCACGCGAGACTTCCACCTCGAACCATTCGCTCACCGCGTTCACGCACTTCGCGCCGACGCCGTGCGTGCCGCCGGAAAATTTGTAGCCGCCTTGGCCATACTTGCCGCCCGAGTGCAGCGTGGTCAGCACCAGCTCGACGCCGGGCAGCCCGCTGTCCTTGTTGATGTCCACGGGAATGCCGCGCCCGTCATCGCGAATGGAAATGGACCCATCCACATGAATCGCGACCTCCAGATGATTGCAATGACCCGCGAGATGTTCGTCCACGGAGTTGTCCAAAACTTCCGAGACGCAGTGGTGCAAAGCGCGCTCGTCCGTGCCGCCGATGTACATGCCGGGCTTCTTGCGCACCGCTTCGAGTCCCTTGAGCTGGCCCAGTTTGTCCGCGTCGTACGTGCCGGAGACGGCCCCGCTGGAGGGCTGTTGGGAGTCGTCAATTACAGGGTCATTGGCCATAAAAAATCTCCTGAAAACACAGCGGAAATTCCGCCGGAGTCAGGTGCAAAAGTTTAGGGAAAATCGCTCCAACCGCACAACGATTATTTGCCCTTCTCTTGCACGGAAAAGCGCAATTAGTTGCGGTGCCGGAAAGCACCGCGCCGGACTAATTGCGGTTTGCTCGAGAACTTGGCGCAACTCGAAGCCGCTTGCGGAACACCGCCGTCATCAAAGGTCCGCAGCGTTTTGGACTGCGGTGGCAGAGCGAAGCGGCGACACCGCTTTCCAGCGTTCGAGAACTACCTGAATCGCGAGGGGCACCGCGCGCTCAAAAGCGCCGTCGCGCCGCGCTTGCCGGCGCACTCCAAAACGCGCCCGTAGTAATTTTGATCTGAGTGCGAAGTCACGCCGCCGCTCCTTGGTGTCTGCTGTCTCTTCCGCCCCGCGCTTGCCCTGTCTCCGACGCGCGGGCATTCTTCGCGCCTTCATGCGCGAGCAGATTCGGATGTGGACGGAAACGGTCGAGACCGTCGTCCTCGAACTCATCAGCGGCCAGCGGCGCGGCAAACGCGCAGCGGTCGCGCGCTTCATCCTGTTCCTGTTTTCAAAAGTCTATGGGCTGGCCATCAAAATTCGCCGCCTGCTCTACGACTTCCGCATCATGCGCGACTCGACGCTGGGCGTGCAGGTCATCGCCATCGGCAACCTCTCCGTCGGCGGCACAGGCAAGACGCCGGTCGTGGAAAAATTTGCGCGCGAGCTGAAGGCGCAGGGCAGGGAGGTGGCGATTCTGTCTCGTGGCTATCGCTCGAAGCCGCCGCCGTTGAGCAAACGCTTGATTGATCAAATTCTCATGCGTCGCGACCGCACGCCGCCGCGCGTGGTCTCGGATGGCAAGTCGTTGCTCCTCGATTCCGAAACTGCCGGCGACGAACCCTACATGCTCGCGTCGAATCTCAAGGACGTGATCGTGCTCGTGGACAAGGACCGCGTGAAGAGCGGTCGTTACGCCATCCAGAAATTCGGGTGCGACACGCTGCTGCTCGACGACGGTTTCCAATACTGGAAGCTCGCGGGTCGCCGCCGCGACATTGTGCTCATTGATTGTCAGACGCCGTTCGGCAACGAGCATCTGCTGCCGCGCGGCACCTTGCGCGAGCCGGAATCGCATCTCTCGCGCGCCAGCGTTTTCTTTCTGACCAAGAGCGATGGCAACACCGGCGCGTTGCGCGCGCGTCTAGCCAAGACCAATCCCGGCGCGCCCATCATCGAGTGCATTCACAGCCCGCTCTATTTCGAGGACGTGTTCACCGGCGAGCGGCACGGCCTGGAATACTTGAAGGGCCGCAAGGTCGCGTCGTTCAGCGGCATCGCGCAGCCGGAGAGCTTTGAGAAGAGCCTCGCGGCGCTGGGCGCGGAACTGGTTTATTCCAAACGCTTCGCCGACCACCATCGCTTCACCCAGCAGGAAGTGTTGAACGCCATCAACCGCAGCAAGAAGCGCCAGGCCGAACTCATTCTCACCACGCAGAAGGACGCCGTGCGCTTTCCAAAAATTGATCGGCGCGATCTGCCCATCCACTTCATGCGCGTGGAAATCAAGATTCTCAGCGGCGGCAAAGACTTCCAGGACGTGGTGCGGCAAATCTGTTTCAAATGACACGCACGCATGGCGACGCCTGAAAAAATTCTCGTGCGCGGCGTGAACTGGCTGGGCGACGCCGTGATGACCACGCCCGCCCTGCAACGCCTGCGCGAAGCGAAGCCCAACGCCCACATCACACTCCTCACGCCAGAAAAGCTCGCCGCTTTGTGGCCCGGCCATCCCAGCGTGGACGCAACACTGACGTTCAACGACCAAGACGGCGTGTTCAGCGTGGCGAAGCGGTTGCGTGCGGAACGATTCGATACCGCCATCGTGTTCCCAAATTCCCCGCGCTCCGCGCTGGAAGTTTTTCTCGCCCGCATTCCCCGCCGCATCGGCTACGCGCGCGGCGGGCGAAACTTCCTGCTCACGCAAGCTCTGCCACCCCGCACGGGCGCGGTGAAGATGCACAAGCGTTCCGTCGCCGAGATTCAGCAACGCCTCGCCGCGAACGTGCCGCGTGAAACTTTCCCCGCCGAAGCCCATCACGTTCACGACTACTTGCAACTCGTCGCTGCGCTTGGTGCGAATCCTGAACCGCTTCCGCCGCTCTTGCACGTCAGCGAAGATGAAGTCGCAGCCGCGCGCGCGCATTTCAAACTCGACGGCCCAGGCCCGCTCTTCGCACTGAATCCCGGTGCGGAGTACGGCGCGGCCAAACGCTGGCCCGCCGAACGATTCGTTGAAGCCGCCGTGCAATTGCACGAACGCACCGGCTGCCGCTGGGTCGTGCTCGGCGGACGCGCCGATGTGGAATTGGCGGGCGACACCGCAAAACAAATCATCGCCCGCACCAGCGCCGCATCCGTCACGAGCGTTGCCGGACAAACTTCCTTGCGCCAACTCTGCGCCGTGCTGAAAGCCTGCGCCCTCGTCATCACCAACGACACTGGGCCGATGCACGTTGCCGCCGCGCTCGGCACGCCAGTCGTCGTGCCCTTCGGCAGCACGTCGCCGGAACTGACCGGGCCGATGTCTGCGCCCGGTTCAACGCACGCGCTGCTGCGAGGCGAGGTTTCTTGCGCGCCGTGTTTCTTGCGCGAATGTCCTGTGGATTTCCGCTGCCTGAAAAGCATCTCCGCGCAGCAAGTTGTCGAAGCCGCCATCAATATTGGGTGGAGCTTGGAGCGTTGAATTTTCGCCGAAGACACGGAGCGCGGGCTTTCCAGCCCGCAGCCACGCTCCATAACCGGACGCTCTGGTCTCGAAGGAAGCCCTCCGTCGTCGCGCGGTGCTGCGGGCTGGAAAGCCCGCGCTCCGGCAGCCTGAATTTTTCCCCCCGCGTAACTCTTTCACGTCGTCCTCCGTCCTTTACTCGCAACAACCCCGTGCTGGCCAGTGGCAGAAATGCCTGAACGTCCGCACGGGAGAGTTGTCAGAATTTCAGCGCCGCTTCCGGCGTGGGCCTGGGTGTCCAGAAGCCAACGGAGCGGAAGGTGTTCCAGAACCGGGCGCTGAGTCAGAGAACGGCCGCTGGAACCGGCCCGACAAACACGAAGACTGTATGAAGAAGTTAATGTTGCTCACGGTGGCCATCGCCTCCATCACCACGCTCTCGCTCTGCGCTGCCGACGACGCCGCGCCGAAGAAGGCCAAGAAGGAACTCTCCGCCGATGTCATCAAGAAGTATGACAAAGACGGCGACGGCAAGCTCAGCAAGGAAGAGATGCAGGCTTACCGCGCCGACATGAAGAAGGCCAAAGAAGCACCGGCCAAGTAAGAGCCGCCCGCTTTCACCAGCCGGTCACGCAAGTGACCGGCCTTTTTGTTGCCGCTGTGGGTTGCAAGAAACGGTACATGATCACGCCATTGTTCTGAGGCTGGAATCATAACGGTGACGCTCTCTCGCCAAGAAAATTCGCAACTCCTGGAACTGCTCGTCGGACAAGTGATGCCGGAAGATGCTCGGCTCGGCTGCCAAGTCCTCGGCCCGCCACCAGCGTGGCATGTCC
>JANNGC010000363.1:0-2247 GCA_031380445.1 Pedosphaera sp. | reverse complement strand
TCACCAGTGCAGAACGCGCCCGACTCGACGAGCACTGAATGACTGTCTCCCTCTCCCCGGGGGAGAGGGCCGGGGTGAGGGCGGTCTTCCAAAAATCCAAACGGAAATTCCTCGTGAGCCGCGTTCCTGTTTCCGTCTTCTGCCTTCTGCCCTCGGCCTTTTGCCTTCCCCATGACGCCCATCATCCAGCTCGAAGAATTTCGCAAGACCTACACCAGCGGCGAAATGCAGGTCCACGCCGTGCGCGGCGTGACGCTGGCGATTCAGCCGGGCGAATTCGTCGCCATCATGGGCGCGTCCGGCTCGGGCAAGAGCACGATGATGAACACGCTCGGCTGCCTCGACCGACCGACCAGCGGGCGCTTCCTGCTCGACGGCGTGAACGTCATTGATTTGAACCGCGATGAACTGGCGGACTTGCGGAACCATAAGATTGGCTTCGTCTTCCAGGGATTCAACCTGCTCTCGCGCACCACCGCGCTGGAGAATGTCGAACTGCCCATGCTCTACACCCGCCCGCCGCTGCCGAATCGCGAACAGCGCGACCGCGCCATGAAGGCGTTGGAAATGGTCGGTCTCGGAGAACGCTACGACCACACGTCGAGCCAGCTTTCCGGCGGTCAACAGCAGCGCGTGGCCATCGCCCGCGCGCTGGTGAACGAGCCGAAACTTCTCCTCGCCGACGAGCCGACCGGCAATCTCGACTCGCGCACCAGCATCGAGATCATGGGCATCTTCCAGCGCCTGAATGATCAGGGCATGACCGTCGCCATGGTCACGCACGAACTGGACATCGCGCGCTATTGCCGTCGTGTCGTTGTGATGCGCGACGGGTTGGTGCGAAGTGATGAGCCGGTGACGGATCGTTTGCTGGCGGCGGAAGAACTTGCAAAACTGGACGCCGAACAAAAAGCCGTGGCCCTTGCCTGAACCATGATTGCCGTTTTCAAAATCGCCCTCCGCGCGCTCCGCCGAAATATCCTGCGCTCCTTCCTCACCATGCTCGGCATCATCGTCGGCATTTCCGCCGTCATCGTTGGCGTGAGCATGGGCACGGGCGCGAAGGCCGCCGTGGACAAGAGCATTGCCAGCATGGGGCAGAATCTGCTGACCGTGCGCTCCGGCAACATGTCGCGCGGCGGCGTGCGCGGCAGCTTTGGTTCGGCGCCGAACCTGACGCCCGAAGACTATGAGGCGGTGCGCCGCGAAGTTTCCGGCGCGACCGCCGTCAGTCCCGAGGCCCGCACCCAGAGCCAGATCGCTGCGGGCAATCAGAACGCCAATGTCCAGGTGCTGGGGGTCAGCGTCGAATACCTGCAGGCGCGCTCGTGGACCTTGCGGGGCGGAGACAATTTTACCGACTCCGACGTGCGCGCGGCCGGCAAGGTCTGCCTCATCGGCACCACCACGGCCAAAACCCTGTTCGGTGAAAACATCGATCCAGTCGGGCAGGTTATCCGCATCAAGAGCGCGCCCTTCACCATCGTCGGCTGGCTGGAATCGAAAGGCACCGGCAGCTTCGGAGACGATCAGGACGACATCCTGCTCCTGCCCTACACCAGCGTGATGAAGCGGCTCTCGGGCGACACCAAGTTCCGCGCGCTCTACGTGCAGGCCGAGTCGCCGGGAGCCATCCCCGAAGTGCAGCAGCAAATCACCGAACTGCTCCGCCAGCGCCACCAGATCACTGAGGGCAAAGAAGACGATTTCATGGTCCGCACGCAGCAGGAGACGTCCGACTTCTTCAACGCGAACAACCGCATCATGACCGTGCTCATCGGCTTCTTCGCCGGCATCTCGCTCGTCGTCGGCGGCATCGGGATCATGAACATCATGCTCGTGAGCGTGACCGAGCGGACGCGCGAGATCGGAATTCGCATGGCCGTGGGCGCGCGCGGGCGCGATGTGCTGTGGCAATTTCTCACCGAGGCGGTGCTGCTCAGCGCGCTGGGCGGCACGCTCGGCATCGCCACGGGCTACTGGCTCGCGCCGCTGCTCACCAAAGTCGCGGGCTTTCCCACGCTCATCTCGAACTCGTCGGTGATCATGGCCTTCACGGTCAGCGCCGTCATCGGGATCGTCTTCGGCTTCTTCCCGGCGCTGAAGGCGGCGCGGCTCGATCCGATTGATGCGCTGAGATACGAGTGACTGAGCGCGGGTTTTCCAACCCGCAGCCATGTTCGCAGGGCGAGGGCGTCGGAACTTGCGGATGTCGTTCTCTATTTCACGTTGCTGCGGGTTGGAAAA
>JANNGC010000345.1:0-2382 GCA_031380445.1 Pedosphaera sp. | reverse complement strand
CGCATCGAGGCGGCGTTCAGCGTCTGGGAAGAGCACGCGCACGAGATCGATCTGCTGCTCACGGACATGGTGCTGCCCGGCGGCATGACGGGACGCGAACTGGCGCGGCAACTGCAAGAGCGCAAGCCGACGCTGAAAGTGATTTATAGCACGGGCTACAGCCAGGACCTGCTCGACTCGGGTGATGAGCCGATCCATTTCCTGCAAAAGCCGTATCCGCCCGAGACGCTCGTCCGCACGGTGCGGACGTGTCTGGACGCGTAGTCAGGGGAGCGCGAACCGCCGAGTCCGCGTGTTCAGAAGTTTTTAACCACGGAAGACAGGGAAAACACGGAAAGGAAAACTCTCGCCGAAAATGTTCACCCGGAATTCTTCATTCCGTGTTTTCCGTGTCTTCCGTGGTTGAACACGCGGACTCGGCGGTCCGCGCTCCGTTCAGGCGCGTGCCAGCTCAAGCACCTTCGCCACGGCGTCTTCCTTCCGCACCGTCGTCAACGCGCCGCCGCGCGGCTTCAATTCCACTTCGCCGTTCGCCAGCGACTTCTCGCCGATGCCGATGCGGATGGGGAAACCGATCAAGTCCGCGTCCTTGAACTTCACGCCGGGCCGGTCGTCGCGGTCGTCGAGGATTACATCCACGCCCGCCGCCAGAAGTTCCGCGTAAATCTGCTCGGCGAGTTTCATCACTTCGCTGTCGGGCACGACGCCGAGCGGCGTGATGCACACCGTGTAAGGTGCGACGGACTTCGGCCAGATGATGCCGTCCTTGTCGTTGCACTGCTCGATGATGGCCTGGAGCGTGCGCGTGACGCCGATGCCGTAGCAGCCCATGTGCGACGGCTTGCGCGAGCCGTCCTCTGAGAGAAAGGTCGCGTTCAGCTTCTCGCTGTATTTCGTGCCGAGCTTGAAGACGTGACCCACTTCAATCGCGCGGCGAATCTTCAACGGCAGTCCGCTGGCCACGCACAATTCCCCTGCCCTGACCGTGCGCAAATCCGCCCACACATCCACGCGGATGTCGCGCTCCAACTCGACGTGACGCAGGTGGAAGCCGTCCTCGTTCGCGCCCGTGGTCATGCCGCGCGCGCCGCGCAAGGATTCATCGGCGAACACGCGCAAGTCGGACAACGGAACTTTGTTCACCGCGCCGAGGCTGCCAGGACGCGCGCCGAGGACGTTGAAAATTTCATCGGAAGAAGCGGGACGGAAAACCGTGGCCCCGATTTTTCCGGCGAGCTTGGCCTCGTTCAATTGATCGTCACCGCGTATCAGCACCACCACGAGTTTGCCGTCCGCCGTGTAAATCAACGTCTTGATTTGCTGATGTGCGGGCACGCCGTAGGGCGCGGCGGCGAGCGCATCAATGGTCACCACGCCGGGCGTGGCAAATTTTTCCGGCGCGAGCGCGGTCCGCTCGGTCGGCGTCGCGGTCAAGGAACCGCGGCTCGCGGCCTTCTCGATGTTCGCGGCGTACTGGCCGCTCTCGCAATACACCACGTCGTTCTCGCCCGTGTCCGCCGGCACCATGAACTCATGCGAGTAGTTGCCACCAATGACGCCCGTGTCGGCCTCCACGGGAAAGTTCTGCAAACCGCAGCGCGTGAAGATGCGCGTGTAGGCGTCATACATTTTCTTGTAGCTGGCCATCGCCCCCTCGTCGTTCGCGTCGAAGCTGTAGGCGTCCTTCATGATGAACTCCTTCGCGCGCATCAGTCCGAAGCGCGGGCGGATCTCGTCACGAAACTTCACGCTCACCTGGTAAAAGTTCACCGGCATCTGGCGGTAGGAACTGATGTCGCTCGCCGCCATCGTGGTGATGACCTCCTCGGCGGTGGGGCTCATGATCCACTCCTTCTTCTGATGGTCGCGCACTTTGAAGAGCACGGCGGACGCGGTCTCGTAACGCCCGGACTGTTTCCAGATGTCCGTGGGCTGAAGCGCGGGCATCAGCACTTCGAGCGCGCCCGCGCGGTCCATTTCCTCGCGCACGATGCGTTCGACCTTGCGCAACGCGCGCAGGCCGAGCGGGAGGAACGTGTAGAGTCCGCCCGCGAGCTTGCGGATGAGTCCGGCGCGCAACAGCAGCTTGTGCGACGTGATTTCCGCCTCGGCGGGAGTTTCTTTGAGGGTGGGGATGAAGGCTTGGGTCCAGCGCATAATTTTTAACGATGAAACCGGCGGACGATTTCGCGCATGGTGCGAATCGTCGGCGGCATCAAATCCAAAGGTTTGAAAATTCGTGTCAACGGCGACGAGTTGGGGTTGTGGCATCGGCTCCGTAGATGGTTTTCAGCCCTTCCTCGAGCAACCCCTTGCGCTCCTCTTCCGTCAGCTTGTTGCACTGCTGGCGGGTGCGCTCGGAAACCGCGTCCCAGTCCACCT
>JANNGC010000341.1:0-3099 GCA_031380445.1 Pedosphaera sp. | reverse complement strand
GGAAGACCACGCCGCTGGGCACAATTTCCACGGGCTGGCTGAACAGGCGCACGATGCGCGGATTGTTCGGCGAGCCGAAGAACGTCCCGCCCGCCGAAACCTTCTCGCCGTTCGGCGCGAAGACCGCGACGTGCAGCCATTCGTTGAACGTCACCGGCTCCTCACTGCGCTTCTCTTCCACGCTGATGCCGTGGGACGACGCGACCGTGCGCACGTTCACGTTGTTCACGTCCTTGATCGCCCCGGCGTGCAGCAGCCCCATCAGGATAGACCGCGTGATTGGGTCAATGTTCGGCAAATTCTTTGCGGCACCGCCATACGTCACATGGACGCGCTCAATGTTCGCCGGGGCCAACTGGCTCAACAGCTTGCCGAGCTTCTCGCCTAGCACGAGATACGGCTGCACCTGCTCGTAAGTCTTCGCATCAATGAACGGCAGGTTCACCGCGTTGCGAACTTCACCGGTGAGCAGGTAGGCGGCGATGATCTCCGCCACTTCGATGCCACATTTCTCCTGCGCCTCCTTCGTGCTCGCCCCGAGATGCGGCGTGAGCACCACGTTCGGCAGCTTGCGCAAGGGATGATCCGCCGGGAGCGGTTCTTCCGAGAAAACATCCAGGGCCGCGCCCGCAACTTTCTTGGACTCCAGCGCCGCGATCAGGTCTTTCTCCTCAATGATCTCCCCGCGCGCCGCGTTCACGATGCGCACGCCGGGCTTCATCTTCGCAAACGCCTCGGCGTTCAACATGCCGCGCGTCTGCTCCGTGACGGGCATGTGGACGGTCAGGAAATCTGCGGCGCGATACACGCCGTCGAGATCGGGGACGAGTTCCACGCCGAGCTGTTTCGCCCGCGCCTCGGTGAGGAACGGGTCATACGCCAGCACCTTCATGCCGAAGGCCAGCGCGCGCCGGGCCACCTCGCCGCCGATGCGGCCCATGCCGAGCACGCCCAAAGTTTTGCCGGACAATTCCACGCCCGAGAACAGCTTGCGGTCCCACTTGCCCTCGGTCATGGACTTCGCGGCGGGCGCGATGTGCCGCGCCAGCGCGCCGATGAGAAAGAACGCCAGTTCCGCCGTGGTCGTGGTGTTGCCGCCGGGCGTGTTCATCACCACCACGCCGCGTTCGGTGGCGGCGTCCACGTCCACGTTGTCGATGCCCACGCCCGCGCGCCCGACCACGCGCAGCTTCGGCGCGGCCTCGATGACCTTGCGCGACACCTTCGTCTCCGAGCGCACAACCATCGCCTCCACATCCTTCACGATGAGCAGCAGTTCGGCCTCCTTGAGCGGTTTGTCGAGGACGGTGACTTTGAATTCCGGGCGCGACTGGAACAGCGCGATGCCTTTGGGCGAAATAGGGTCGCAGATCAATACGTTCATATTTTTTTCAACCACGGAAAACACGGAAGACACGGAAGGGAAATCCCATTCCGTGTTTTCTCTGTCTTCCGTGGTCAATCTTCATTCCAAAAATGGAGCGCGACTCTAGGGAAGGGGTGCGGGCCGGTCAAATGCAGAGAAGGTGCGAAGCGGATGCTCTACGAATCTTCCGGGTCGCGCGGGCGGCGCAGGTAAATCACCCACCACGCGCAGACGGCTCCGGCCAACGCGCCGGCCAGCGGGGCGTAATCAAGCGTGATCACCAACAAGTTAAGGGACCGGCCGAACACGATGGGCTGGGGCACCCAGTTGAAAACACCCGGCCCTCGGGATTCTATATAGGCGAGCAGCCCCTGTGCTCCTGCGAAGCTCAGCAATCCGCCGCCCATGATTCCGATTGCCAGGTTCCGGCAGAGTCTGGCCGCGCGAGGTGCAACCGCGTCCCGCACCATGAGCAGCAAGACGAGGATGAGGAGCAAGATGCCTTGGTACGTCCAATTCATGAATCGCTTGTAAGACTACCGCTGCTCGGTTTCATGCGTCCATGCGCGTCTTCGCCGAGCGTGTTAGGGACTGCGCCGGCAGAGCGGAGCGGCGACGGCGCTTTCGAGTGGGCGAGACGTTTGAACCGTGCGGAAATCTTCCGGCGTGCGAAAGTGGCGTCGCGCTGCGCTTGCCGTCGGTGCGGGACGGTGCCGGTCATTGAATAATGGCGGCGAGCAATTCGGAAAGAATCATTGAAGCCATCGCCCTCCGTAGCTACGGTATCTACATGAAGACGGCCAGGCTGTTCAGCACGGGCGGATCGCAAGCGGTGCGGCTGCCCAAGGAATTCCGTTTCGAGGGCGACGAGGTGTTCGTGGAACGCGAGGGCGACGCCGTGATTCTCACGCCGAAAACCAAACGCCGCTGGCCGAAAAACTTCTTCGACGCCATCCACATCAAAGACCCGAAGTTCAAACGCCCGCCGCAAGGGAAGCTGCCGCCCATTCGCGTCCTGTGACCTACCTGCTCGACACGGATACCTGCATTGCGGTGCTGCGCCAGAAACCTGCCGCGCTCGCCCGGCTCCAGTCCCTTAGCCCGGACGACTGCGGCATCTCTGCCATCACGTCCTACGAGCTGTTCGCGGGCGCGGAAAAGGCGCGCGATGCCAAATCCGAACGTGCCAAACTGGATCAGTTCTTTGCCGTCGTGGACGTCCTGGATTTTGATGAGGCGGCGTCAGCAGAAGCCGCCGCCATTCGCGCAACGCTGGAGAAAGCCGGCACGCCGATTGGCCCATACGACTTGTTGATCGCTGGTCATGCGCTGGTGTTGGGCGTGATTCTGGTCACCGGCAACACGAATGAGTTTCGCCGCGTATCCGGTCTGCAGCTTGAGAATTGGATGTGACCGCGCAGGCTTGCCGACGCGCGTTCCGTCCAGAAGGAAAGGCCATCGGTCGCGGCCGACGCCCACCGCGCCAAAAACCAGAGACCATCGGGAGCCGCCGGTGGCCCGTCAAAAATCCTTCCCAGCCCAGGGACTGCGGGCTTTCATGGGCGCGTTGAAAACCAAGCCCGCAGTGAAGAGCCATGAGGCCTGAGGTCGGCTTACTCTCAAATGACTTTAAAACTCAAAAAACGACTCTCAACGTAGAACGACAATTACCCTTCCCCACTGACGACAATTAGAACTCCCCAGTGGCGGGGGTGGTGTTGGTGGAATGGCTG
>JANNGC010000334.1:0-5235 GCA_031380445.1 Pedosphaera sp. | reverse complement strand
CTTTCCAGTCGGCAGGTCGGGAGATTTTCCAACCTCCCGTTCCGACGGGCGAGCCTCGGCCTGGCCCAATGCGCCCAGTGCGGAAAGGGGATTGGAACACGAGACTGGAAAGTCTCGCAACCTGCCGACTGGAAAGTCGGCGTTACGCTCGCCCGGCCACGAGCCTCCCACCGCCTGTTGAAGCCCGGCCCGGATCGCATCGAGGTTCTTCTCGCCCGACTCGATGATGTGCAAACACTTGATCTCGGGAAAACGATCCAGAAGCCCCGCGACTTCGATGGCGTTCGGCCCCGGATTCAACAAGACCACCTCCGCACCTGAAAAATTTTTCTCCACCCGCAGCGGGCCGGGCAGGTTCACGCCCGTCTGAAAGACCGCCGTCAGCCCGTCCAGATAATAGGCCTTGGGCTGTTTGGTTCGCATGATCCCGCGCTGCGGATCGATTCTGGCCAGTTCAGCAGCATCGCGACGGAGACGAACCGGCAGAAGCTTCAGCGCGTCCGCCTCCGCTGGCGACGCATCCATGTTGCCACTGCTCAGGCGAGGCTCTCCATTCATGGCGCAGACCATTGATGAACTGAATTCCGCGCGCAACTGTTCAGTCGGAAGTGTGTTCAACTCCAAAACCTATGCACCACGAATCCGGCTCCGCGCTGCAAAAAGTCACCTTTGTCCTCGTGCTCTTCGTCGCGGCGGCGGCGGGCTATCTCGTCGTGCGCGACCGGCTGCGCGCGGAGCGACAGCGGGCCGACGAGAAGGCGGTGGCGGAACAGAAGGAGAAAATTCTTGAAGCCGTAGCGAAGTTCAATGCCAGCACCGCCGCGACCAACAAGTTGGAATACGCCCCGCTGCGGGACCGCGTGATAACGAACACGGTGCGCGTGCCGAGCAACCGTTTCATCGCAGTGTCGAATGCCACCAGTGCGCGACCGGCCGAAGTCTTTGTTGGAGAAGTCCGACCTTATCCGCGCAACGGGGTGCAGACTGCGGCGGCCGGTTCGTCCCCGGTGTTTCCCGGCGGAGGCGGGCGGAGCAACGGCGCGTCCGTGACCGGCCGCGTGCTCCTGCGCGGCACGCCGCCGCCGGAAAAAGTCATCGTCATGGACGCGGCGTGCGCGGCCTTGCAGCCCGCACCAATCACCACGCGGCATTACGTGACCGGCCCCGGCGGCGGACTCGCGGATGTGTTTGTGTATGTGAAAGCGGGTGCGCCGTCCGTTGCGGCGGCGACGGACGGGGCGTCACCACTGCTGGATCAAATCAATTGCGAGTATCAGCCATACGTCATTGGCGTGCAGGCGGGCCAGACGCTGAATGTGCGGAACTCGGACGCGTTGCTGCACAATGTGCATGTGCTGGCCCGGGCACCCGGCAACCGCGAACGCAACATCGGACAGCCGGTGAAGGGGATGGTCACGCGGCTGGTCTTCGACAAGCCGGAGGTGTTCGTGCAGTTCAAGTGCGATGTGCATCCGTGGATGTTTGCCTACGTGGGCGTGGTGGAACATCCGTGGTTCGCGGTCACGGACGGGAACGGAAGTTTCGCGCTGCCGTCGGGATTGCCGCCGGGCCAGTACACGCTCGCGGCGGTGCATCGCAAGCTGGGGGAGCAGACGCAGACCGTCACCGTGGGCGCGAGCGGCAGCGCGCCGGTGACGTTCACCTTGGAAGTGCCGGGGCCGTAGGGGAGGAGCGCGGACCGCCGAGTCCGCGTGTTTAACCACGGCAGACACGGAAAACACGGAAACGAAACCTCCCGTCGCGAGTGTCCGCGCGGAATTTTCCATTCCGTGTTTTCCGAGTCTTCCGTGGTTAAAAATTACGAACACGCGGACTCGGCGGACCGCGCTCCGTTCACCCCCGCGCCGCGCGGCTGGCGCGAAACGCCATGAAGATGCTCACGATGGCCCAAGCGTGGAAGGCGACGCTGATCCAAGCCTTGTATTTCACGCAGATCAGAGTGTCGAACAGCAGCACGAGCAGCCCCACGATGAAGGCCCAAGTCTGGCGCTTGATGGCGAACCAGCCGAAGAGCGCAATGACGCCGGAACAAACGGCGGAGATGGCCACCGCCACCGCCGGCGTAGCATGGAACATCCGATCCGTGACCGAGGTGAAGCCCAACCCCACCGCGAACCCGATGCCGACGTCGGTGAAGCGCAGCACGGTGTTGATCAACGACAACGCCGCCACCCAGTAGAACCAACTCGCACCCGCGCGGATGCGCGCGTCCAGTTCCGGATCATTCGCCGCGGTGGGCGCGAATGGCGGGGTCGCCGCGGGAGACACGGCGGCGGGCACGGATGTTGTCGCCTTCAAATTCAACTCGGAAAATTCGGAGACCGCGCGCCACTCAGGAAAATCGCTGCGGAGGATTTTAGTCTGCCCGTTCGCGCGTCCGTCGCGCACCCAGGCGAGAAATTGTTCCGCCGTGACCGGGCCATACTGCTGGCCGTCGCCGCCGAGAATCATGTAGGTGGGTTCTGAGGTCGTTTCCATAATTGCGATGGGCGCGACCGTGGCAGAGCACGCGGACGCGCTCAATCATTTTGCAGGCGGGAAGACTCCTCCGCCGGGCTTGCCAGCGCCCCCGGCCAGCGCCTAAGTTCCGCGCTCTTGTTTTCTAGCAACACAAATTAACAGCGCATTTTTTGATTCATGAGCGTTCTCATTGTCGGTTCCACGGCCCTCGATTCCATCAAGACCCCCAAGGCGGAAAACCCGCGCCTGCTCGGCGGCTCGGCCAGCCACGCGGCGGTCGCGGCCAGCTTCTTCGCGCCGGTCAATCTGGTGGGCGTGGTCGGAAAAGATTTTCCCAAGAAGTATCTCTCGCTCTATCGCCGCCACAAAATTGATCTCGAAGGCTTGCAGGTTGAGGACGGCCAGACCTTCCACTGGAGCGCGGAGTATGAGGTGAACATGAACCACCGCCGCACGCTGCTCACCGAGCTGGGCGTGTTCGAGAAGTTCACGCCGCATCTCCCGGCCAGCTACAAGAAATCGCCCTTCGTCCTGCTCGCGAACATCGCGCCGCAGCTCCAGCACCACGTTCTCGATCAGATCAGCAAGCCTAAGTTCGTCGTCGCCGACACCATGGACTTGTGGCTGAACATCGCGAAGGACGCGCTCGTGAAACTGCTCCCGCGCGTGGACGGCTTCGTGCTCAATGACAGCGAGGCGCATCAGCTCACCGAGACGGACAACGTCTTCACCGCGCTGAAACGCATTCACAAAATGGGGCCGCGCTACGTCGTCATCAAAAAAGGTTCGCACGGTTCCATCCTCTCCTCGCCCGGCGGCATCTTCATCTGCCCGGCGTACCCGCTGCAAAATGTCCTCGACCCCACGGGCGCGGGCGACAGCTTCGTGGGCGGCATGATGGGCTACCTCGCCAGCGCGCGCGGCGGCATTGATGCGAACATCCGGCGCGCGATGATTTACGGCAGCGTGACCGCGAGCTTCTGCTGCGAAGGCTTTGGTTTGAAGAAGACCACGACGGTGAAACGCACGGACATTGATCACCGCGTGAAGGAGCTGGAGAAGTTCACGAAGTTTTAAGGCGGGGCCGTCGGGCTTCACACCTCACGGAGCGCGGGCTATCCGGCCCGCAGCAACATCCGCAAGCGGGAGCGCGTGGGAACTTGCGGACATCGCTCTCCATTTCACTTTGCTGCGGGCTGGAAAGCCCGCGCTCCGTGAGCTGGCTACTGCGCCTGCAACCGGAAATACCTCTCCCCCGCCGCGTTCGTTGGCACCGTCGCGCGGAACTGGCCGTTCGTTTGCACCGCCGTGAGTCCCGCCGGCTGCCAGTTCACCGGTGTGCTCAAATTTGTAGCGCTGAAAATCACGAAACCGTTCGCGCTCGCGGGCCACGAGAGTTGAATCGAGTTGCTGCCGCGCGACACCGTCAGCGTCGGAGGCGGAATCGGCCCGTGCTCCAACCGCACGTTGTCCCAGTTCACCTCGATGCCGGGCGCGCTGTTCAAGTTCACGAGGCGCACGCCGAGCTGCTGTCCGCCGAAGGGATTCGACGCCGCGACGTTCACCGCCACGGTGGAGGTGAGGAACAGTCCTTCACCGGGCAGCAGCGTGTTGAAGTCGGACGCGAGCACGTTCGTTCCCGCCATCAGGTCAATGCGGTAGTTCGGAAAACCCATGAAAGCAAAGGTCGCGTTCGTGGTGTTGGCAATGTTGCCGACCTCGACGCGCAGGGTGTAACGGCGCTTCGTTTGCAACGTCGCGGCCAGCGTCTGGCGCAGGCCCGCCTCCATGTTTGCGAAGAAAGTCTGGTTGTTCGGATTGTCCAGCAGGAAGGTGATGCCCACGTTTTCGCCGTGCGGCACCGGCCCGGCGTAAAGCGTGGAGCCGGCGGGATCAAGCACGCCCACGGAGCGGTTGTTGTTGTTGATGCTGCCGTAGCTCACCCAGCCCGGCGGCGGCGCGGCGACGTTGAAACTGTCCGGCGGAATGACCGGGAACTCGAAGCTGTGATTGCTGATCGTGAGCGAGAAATTCGACGACGAGTTGAACATGTCCGCCAACCACTGCGCGGCGGGCGCGTCCTGCGTGGCGGGAATGAGATGACCAACGCCGGGCAGCCGCACGAACGTCGAGGAGACGCCCGCATTCGTCAGCGCGGTGTGGAGCAACTGGCTGGCGAGGATGTTCACGTTCGGGTCCGCCTCGCCGTGGATGATGCGGAACGGCGGCGCATCGCCGCGCACGAAGTTAATCGGATGCGCCGTGGCCAGCGTGGGCGGATTGTTCGTGGCCCAATCACCAAGCAGCCAGCGGTCGAAGTCGAAGCCCGGCACCGTCGTCGGCACTTGGAGAAAATCCGTCGGGCCGGTCCTATCCACCACCGCCTGCACGCGGCTCGACTGGCCGAGGTGTTCGCCCACATCGAATAGGTTCGTGTGTCCGCTCGCGCCCGTGAGCGCGGAGAGATGACCGCCCGACGAGAAGCCCCAGATGCCGATGCGATTGGTGTCGAGGTTGAACGCCGCCGCGTTCGCGCGCAGCCAGCGCAGTGCGGACTTCACGTCGTGGATTTGCGCCGGGTGCGGCACGTTCAACGGATACGGCGAGGGCGGAGGATTCGTGGTGTAGCGGTAGCTGATCGCGGCGACGGCGATGTTGTGATTGGTCAGAGCGAGCGCGCGGGGATTGTTCTCGTTGTCCGAAGCCCAGCCGCCGCCGTGAACCCAGACCACGACCGGCGTGGGCACGGCGTTC
>JANNGC010000237.1:0-2186 GCA_031380445.1 Pedosphaera sp. | reverse complement strand
ACACCATCGAGACGCCCGGCTCGGTCCTGGCGAACGGCACCGTCAGCTTCGCCCCCGGCGAAACGGTCAAACACATCACCTATCTTCCGGCGCTGGTCACAACCGAGCCGACCTGGCGTGTCGTATTGCAAAATCCGGTGGGCGGTGAAGTGACCGGCGCGAACGCCGCCTATGCGGTGCCGCCGATTCCGGCGGGGGCGGCCGGACCGGTGCTCATCTCCTACGGTTCCGCCTGGAAATATATCGACGATGGCGTGAACCAGGGCACGGCGTGGCGCGCGCCTTCCTTCCCGGACAACACCTGGTCGAACGGGGTGGCGCAACTCGGCGTGGGCGAAACGGACGAGACGACGAAGATTCGTCGCACCAACAATTTAGGCACCAATTACACCGTCTATTTCCGAAAAGCCTTCGTGGTGACCAATGCGGAACTTTCGAAGCTGGAATCGCTCAGCCTGCAAGTGCTGCGCGATGACGCCGCCGTGGTCTATCTCAACGGCACGGAAGTATTTCGGAGTTCCAACCTGCCGGCCGCGCCCGCGATCATCAGTTACACGACACTGGCTTCGTCCACGGGCGAGAACACCATCGATAGCGCCATTCTCTCTCAAGTGCTGACCAATGGCTTGAATTTCGTCGCGGTGGAAGTGCATCAGGAGTCGCTGACTTCTTCGGACATCAGCTTCGACTTGCAACTCACGGGCAATTTCACGCCGCGCGTGGCCGTGTCGCGTTACGCGGACAAGGTGGTGGTGAACTGGACGGCTCTCGGCTACGTGCTCGAGCAGGCGGACAACGTCACCGGCCCCTGGCAAACCGTGCCCGACATCAATGTGCCTCTCGCCATCGACGTCAGCGTCGCGCGCAACTTTTATCGGCTGAGGAAGTAGCGCGGACGACGCGACGTAACGCCGGCTTTCCAGCCGGCAGGTGGCGAGACATTCCTGTCTCGTGTTCCTCGTCGGATAGGAAAGGGAGGTTGGAAAACCTCCCCACCGGCCTACAGGAATGTCGGCGTTACAACGGCTTCCTTCCTCGCCGCCGCTTTGCTTCACTCCGCGCGCCCAATGAAATGTTTTGTCACCGGCGCGTCGGGGTTTGTCGGCGCGAACCTTGTCCACGAACTGAACGCGCGCGGCCATTCCGTGCGCGCGCTGCTCCGCCCGAACGCCGACGTGCGCGGCCTCGCCGGCGCGGACTACGAGCGCGCGCCCGGCGACGTCAGTGATCGCGCCGCGCTCACGGCGGCCATGCGCGGCTGCGACTGGTGCTTCCACGTCGCGGCGAGCTACCACCTCTGGCTGCGTGATTACGCGCCGATGTACGCGACCAATGTCGAGGGGACACGCAACGTGATCGAAGCGGCGGCGGAGGCCGGTTGCTCGCGCATCATTTACACCAGCACGGTCGGCTGCATCGGCCTGCCGAAAATGGTGAACGGCATTCTTATCCCCACCGACGAGACCACGCCCGTGGCCGAGGCGCAGATGAGCAACCACTACAAAATTTCCAAATGGCGCGCAGAAGTGGTCGCGCGCGAACTCGCGGCCAAAGGCTTGCCCGTCATCATCGTGAATCCCAGCGCGCCCATCGGCCCGCGCGATGTGAAGCCGACGCCGACGGGCAAAGTCATCGTGGATTTTCTGAACGGCGAGATGCCCGCGTATCTCGACACGGGCCTGAACTGGGTTCATGTCCGCGACGTGGCGGCGGGCCACATTCACGCGGCGGAGCGCGGGCGCGTGGGCGAGCGCTACATCCTTGGCCACGCCGAAGGCAACTGGACGATGAAACAGGCGTTCGACGTGCTCGCGGAAATCACCGGGCGCCCCGCGCCAAAGTTCCGCGTGCCCTACGCCGTGGCGTGGATGGCGGCACAGGTGGACGAAAATATTTCCAAGTTCACCGGCAAGGCCCCGAAGGCTCCGCTCGGCGGCGTGCGCATGGCGAAATACAAAATGTTCTTCAACCCCGCGAAGTCCGTGCGCGAACTCGGCCTGCCACAAACCAATCCGAAGCAGGCGCTGGCCGATGCCGTCGAATGGTTTCGTCAGAATGGTTACGTGAAGAAGTGAACCGTCTCGAAAAAACACCGATGATTGGCCGCGAGAGGACGCAAAGAGCGCAAAGAAGCGAGACGGATGATTCATGCGTTTGGTTGGTGCCGAAAGCGGCGCTGAAGCGAC
>JANNGC010000215.1:0-2489 GCA_031380445.1 Pedosphaera sp. | reverse complement strand
GGCGAGCCACCCAGCGGTCCGTGAAGTTCATCCGCTGGTTGCGCCAGGCGCTGCGCGAAAACCTCACGGAAGCCGACGCGGTGCCCCGCCTCACCCAGCTCTATGCCTCGTTATAGCCAGCATGAATGGACACCGTTCCCTTTCAGGGTTGGTTCCCATTTCATGCTTCACCCAGGGTAGCTCTCGCAACCCTGGGCTGGATGATTCAATCCTTTCAGGATTGAGAGACTCGGCTGGCGTCGTCTCCTACGCGCTTCACTTCAACAGCGTCTTCAACTTCCCCGCGTCATGCGTCGGCGGCTGGCAGGCGGTGCCGGTGCAGACGTAGGCGGTGGGCTTTCCGTCTTTCGGCGTGAGCGTCTTGGCGAAGGGTTCCACCGCGCCCTGCGTGCCGAGGATGACTTTGTTCGGTTGAAACGCGGCGTGCGCCCCGCGCAGGAGCGCGCGTCCGGCGGGCGTGTTGAAATCTCCGGCGAGCACGGCGCGGCGCGGTTCTTCGAGCGAGAAGTCGAGCGCGCCGAGCAGGTAGGGCACGGCCTGCGGCACTTGCCACAAACGATCGGAGAACAGCTTCAGCGTGCGGTCGGCGGTCTCGCGAAAATCTTGGCGCTCGGTGAGCGCGGCGAGCTTGAAGAGCGCGAGCGTGGCCACGGCGTTGCCGCTCGGCTCTGCGCCGTCGTAGTCGTCCTTCACCCGCAGAATTAAATCCTTCGCGTCGTCGGTGCTTTGCCAGAAGCCGCCGTCCTTCGCGTCGTGAAAGCGCGCGGTCATGCTCTCGGCCAGCGCGATGGCGAAGTCGAGATGCTCAGGCCGCAGCGTGGCCTCGTCGAGATCGATGACGCCGCTGAGGAGGAAGGCGTAGCTCTCGAGGAGTTGCGTGTTGTCGCGCTGCCCGTCGCGCCAGCGGTGGTAGAGCGTCTTCGTTTTCGCGTCCCAGAGTTTGGCTTTGAGGAACGTGACGTTCTTCTCGGCGGCGGCAATGTAACTTTCCTCGCCCAGCACCGCGCCCGCGCGCGCCACCGCGCCGAGCATCAGGCCGTTCCAGGACGCGAGCACCTTGTCGTCGAGATGCGGGCGCACACGCTTCGTCTGCGTGGCGAACATTTTTTGTTTCGCGGAGGCGAGCGCGGCTTCGTGACCTTTGGCCGCCGAAGGATTCGCGATGCTCAGGACGTTTTGATTCGGCAACGCCTGCGGATCGCTGTGGTCGTGGAAATTCCCCTTCTCGGTGATGTCGAAGTAATTCGTGGCCACGGAAAATTCTTCCGTCGTGAGCAGCGTTTTCAACTCCGCCTCCGTCCAGCAGTAGAACTTGCCCTCCTTGCCTTCGCTGTCCGCGTCCTCGGCGGAGTAGAAACCGCCGTCGGGATGCGTCATGTCGCGCAACACGTAGCGCAGGACATCGCGCACCACGTCGGCATGGCGCGCGTCGCCGCTGACGAGATACGCGTCGAGATAGAGCTGCGTGAGCTGGGCGTTGTCGTAGAGCATCTTCTCGAAGTGCGGCACAAGCCAGCGCGCGTCCACCGAGTAGCGCGAGAACCCGCCGCCGAGCTGATCGTAAATGCCGCCCGCCGCCATCTTGTCGCAGGTGTTCAACACCATGCGCGTCGCTTCGGCATCGCCATGCCGCGCCCCGTAACGGAGGAGGAAACGCGGATTGCTGGGCGAAGGAAACTTTGGTGCGCTGCCCCAGCCGCCGTTCGCTTCGTCGTAGCCTTCCTTGAGGCGCAGGCCGGCGTTCTGCACTACGCGCGCGGTGAGCACCATGCGGTTCGTGCTTTCGCGCGCGGTCATTTCGGCGAGTTGCTCGTGGAGTTTCTGCGCGGAGTTTAGCACGTCATTCGACTTCGACTGCCACGCGCCGGCGAGCTGTTGCAGCACTTGCAGGAAGCTCGGGCGGCCATACTTCACCTCCGGCGGCCAGTAGGTGCCGCCGAAGAAGGGCTTGCGCTCCGGCGTGAGAAATACGTTTAGCGGCCAGCCGCCCGAGCCGGTCATGGCCTGCACGAAGGTCATATAAATTTTGTCCACGTCCGGGCGCTCCTCGCGGTCCACCTTGATGCTCACGAAATTCTCGTTGAGGAACTTCGCCAGCTCTTCGCTCTCGAACGATTCGCGTTCCATCACATGACACCAATGGCACGTCGAGTAGCCGATGCTGAGGAAGATGGGCTTGTGCTCGCGCCGCGCTTTCTCAAACGCCTCTTCACCCCATGCGAACCAGTCCACGGGATTGTGCGCGTGCTGGAGGAGGTAGGGAGATTTCTCCTGCGCGAGGCGGTTGGTGTGTTTGCGGGCGGGCGGAAGATTCGTAGTTGGAGAACTCATGGTGACGGGTGCGTTCCGCTGCTGACAGGCCGTGAGCGCGAGCAGCGAGGCCGCGCCGAGAGCCATGACGATTGGTCGGAACACGCGCGGACGATAGGGCGGAGCAGGGGGAAACTCCAAACTTCAAACTCCAAACATCAAATAAGCTCCAAACACCA
>JANNGC010000211.1:0-14147 GCA_031380445.1 Pedosphaera sp. | reverse complement strand
GTCCGGCGGCGTGAAAGTGGCGGCGGAGGTGGCGACAGTCTGCCAGGCGTTGCTGCGGTCCACGTAGCCGAGCTGCGCGACATACTTCGTGCCGCCGTGGCCGACGTGGAGAAACCAGTTGCGCGACTCAGGATGGACGTGCTGTTCGAGAACCGGTTTGCCAGAGGGCTGGCCCTTGAACACGCGCACGATCAGGTGGCCGTCCTTCGCGGCCTTGTTGTATTTGCGCAGTTGTTCGCCGGTCAAATCCCAGTGGGCGTAAAGCCAGTTCGGGTCGCGCGCCACGAGCAGCAGGCGCTGGGTGCCGTAGGATTCGGGCAACTCCTCTGCTTCGTCGCTGGACGTGGCCGGTTCGGCACTGCTGAAGGCGTAGCGTTCACCGGGGCCGCTGGGGCGCGGTGCGGAAGGCGCGTCGCCTTCGAGGAGGATGGGCGGGATGGAAAGTTTCTTGGCGGGGACGGTGCGTTTGGAGGAGGCGCGTTTGGTCGGAGCGGGCGCGGCCTTGGCGGGAGTGGCAGCGGCTTTCGCGGGGACCACGGTGGATTTGACCTTCATTGGCAGTGGCGGCGCCACCGGCTCGGCCAGCTTGCGCGGCGCGGGTTTCTTTTCCGGCGGGGCGACGGCCTTGGCGACGGCAGGCTTGCGCTTGAAGAGCGAGGAGATTTTTTCCTTCACGCTTTTGAGCGTTTGTTTGGCTGGGACTTTGGCCTTTTTGGGTTTTTCAGGTTTCATACCGTGGAATTGGGATGACGCACTCTCGGACAGGGCGAGAGCTTGGCGGGAAGCCGGGGAAAGGCGCAACGGAAATGTTCGGGACGCGGGCGGCGGGAATTCTGCCCTGGGCGAGAAACAAAAATTTAGCGCAGAGAGGCACAGGCGCAGAGAGAGAGAAAGTGAGAGAAAATCTGCGGGCATGGAATCCAGTCTCAACGGAAATGGAACCGGCTGTTCCTTCTCCTCTCCTCTGCGCCTCTGCGTCTTTGCGCTAAAAAGAATTCTCCCCATCAAAGACGCGCGGCTTGCACCGGCGCTTTCAGAATCGGGGCTTGACGGCATTTATAGCGTGGCCTAGAGAACGCGCACAATTAACGGAGAAAATCATGTCTGAAAAAAGTATCGAACAGCGAGTGAAGGAAATCATCGTCGAGCAGCTCGGCGTCAACGCGGATCAAGTGACGCCCGACGCCAAGTTCATCGAGGATCTGGGCGCGGACTCACTCGACACGGTCGAGCTGGTCATGGCGCTGGAAGAAGAGTTCGGCAACGAAATCCCTGACGAGGAAGCTGAGAAGCTCCAAACCGTCGGCGACGTCATCAAATTCGTCGAAGAGAGCCAGAAGTAATCCGCTGGATTTTCCGGGGCAGCTTCGTCCAAACGCGGGGCTGCCCCTTTGCTTTCTATGTCCGCGAACTATTCAGAGCGCAGAGTCGTCATTACCGGCCTTGGCGTCGTCTCGCCCCTCGGGCGCATGGACGAGCTATGGCAGAATCTGCTCGCGGGCCAGTGCGGGATTGATCGCATCACCCAGTTTGATCCGGAGAAGTTCGACACCAAAATCGCGGCGGAGGTGAAGAATTTCGACGGCGCGGCGGCGTTCCCTTCGCCGAAAGAAATGCGGCGCACGGATCGTTACGCGCAGTTCGGCGTGGCGGCGGGCTTCGATGCGCTCAAGGACTCCGGCCTCGACCTCGACAAGGTGAACCGCGACGAAGTGGGCGTGTTCCTCGGCTCGGGCATCGGCGGCCTCAAGACGGTTGAAGACCAGCACACGGTTTTGATGGAGCGCGGGCCGGGGCGGCTGTCGCCGTTCATGATCCCGATGCTCATCCTGAACATGTCCTCGGGACTGTTCTCGATGTATTACAAATTGCGCGGCCCGAACGTCGCGACGTGTTCCGCCTGCGCGACCGCGACCCACGCCATTGGCGAGGCCTGGCGCACGATCAAGATGGGCGACGCGAAGGTGATGTTTGCCGGCGGCACTGAGGCGACGATTGTGCCGATTGGCATCGGCGGCTTCTGCGCCATGCGCGCCATGAGCACGCGCAATGATGATCCGAAACGCTCCTCACGTCCCTTCGACAAGGATCGCGATGGATTCGTCATGGGCGAAGGCGCGGGCGTGCTGGTGCTCGAAGATTTGGAACACGCCAAGGCTCGCGGGGCGCGCATTTACTGCGAACTGGTCGGCTACGGCAACACGGCGGACGCGAATCACATGACCGCACCCGCGCCCGAAGGCGAAGGCGCGGCGCGCTGCATGAAGATGGCCCTGAAGCATTCAGGGCTGAATCCCTCGGACATTCAGTACGTGAACGCCCACGGCACCTCGACCCCGCAAGGCGACGTGTGCGAGACGCAGGCCATCAAGACCGTCTTCGGCGAGCACGCGAAGAAGCTCGCGGTCAGTTCCACCAAGGGCGCGACCGGCCACATGCTCGGCGCAGCGGGTGCGGTAGAAATGGCCATCTGCGTAAAGGTGCTTCAGCACCAGATTCTCCCGCCCACGATCAATCTCGATAATCCCGATCCGCTCTGCGACCTCGACTACGTGCCGCACACCCCGCGCGAGGCGAAGGTCGAGGCCATCATCAACAACTCCTTCGGCTTCGGCGGCCATAACGCGTGCGCCGTGGCGAAGAAGTTTGTGGACTGATCTTCGGAGCGTGGACCGCCGAGTCTGCGGGTTTATGCACCAGCCAGCGGCTTAAATTCCGATTGAATTCATTCAAAGTCCGCGTCTGCGTCTGATTCCCATTCGTTTGCCTGCGTTCGCGCAGGCATTTTCCAAGACTCAGCGATGGGGTGGATTACGATCACGCGGACTCGGCGGTCCGCGCTCCGACCAACAAAAAAAGCGGCCGTCTTTCGACAGCCGCTTCTCTCAAAAATTTCCGCCCGCCTCACTTGTCCACAATGTCCAGCCGGTAGCTCGGCGACAGCTTGCTGTCCTGCTTCGGGCTGCCGTAGCCGCGGTACATGAAGTCCACCTTGAAGTTATAGACCGTGAAAGTCTTGTCCGCCGGCACCGGAATCACCGCCTCGAAACGGTTCGCGATGTTCAGCGCGGGCCGCATCGGATACTGCTCCATGCCGATGACGACCACCGGCTTCAGCGAGCCATCAATCACCGACTGCTGCTGCGTATCCCAGACGAACTCGACGGGATACACGCCGGCGGCGTTGCGCGGCTGGCGCGTGGGCGTCAGGTTCGTGATGCGCGAGGCGCAGCCGGAGAAAACCACGGCGCACAGGGCCGTCAGCAATGCAATTTTTCGCATAGGCCGGAGAGGCTACAGGCGAACATCGGGTTGTAAAGTTGCATTTGGCCGTCGTGGCGTCAGGCATCCTGCCAGACGGTGAGCCGTGGCTTCCAGCCCGGCGGAAGAATGCCTGAACAAGGAATGGGCGCGAAAAACTTTCTCAACGCATGGCAAGGAGCGGCTTGTTCCGGGCGGCTGGAAGCCGGCCGCCACATCATTCCCCTTCGACGCGTTCGATGCGTGCGCCAAGGTTCTTCAACTTCATATCAATCTTCTCGTAGCCGCGATCCAGATGGTAAATGCGATGCACTTGCGTCGAACCCTTCGCCACCATGCCGCAGATGACCAGCGCGGCCGACGCCCGCAAATCGCTCGCCATGACCGGCGCTCCACTGAGCGGACGCTCGCCCTTCACAATCGCGCTCGGGCCTTCGATGGAAATGTCCGCACCGAGCCGCGCCATCTCAGGAACGTGCATGAAGCGCGATTCAAAGATGCGCTCGGTGATGATGCTGATGCCCGGGGTGAGCGCCATCAGCGCCATCATCTGCGCCTGCACATCGGTCGGGAAACCCGAATACGGCAGCGTGGTGATGTCCACGGGCTTGAGACGACTGCCACGTTTCACGAGCAGGTTCGGGCCGGAGCGTTCGATCTTCACACCCGCCTCGCGCAGCTTGTCGAGCACGGCGTGCAGATGGTCGGCGCGTGCGCCCTTGATCAACACTTCGCCATTCGTCGCCGCCGCCGCGATGATGAAGGTCGCCGCCTCGATGCGGTCGGGAATCACTTCATGTTCCGCGCCATGCAGTTCTTTCACGCCGGTAATTGTGACCGTTGGGCTGCCTGCGCCGGTAATTGTCGCGCCCATCGCGATGAGGAAAGTCGCCAGGTCAATCACCTCCGGCTCGCACGCCGCGCTCTCGATGATCGTCACGCCCTCGGCCAGCGACGCGGCCATCATCACGTTCGCGGTGCCGAGCACGGTGGGGCCGGAGCGACCGCCGAGGAAGGTTTCCGTGCCGAGCAGGCGCGGCGCTTTGGCGATGACGTAGCCCTTGTCGATGATGATCTTCGTGCCGAGATCGCGCATCCCTTTCAGGTGCAAATCAATCGGGCGCGTGCCGATGACGCAGCCGCCGGGCAGCGACACTTGCGCCTTCCGCAACCGCCCGAGCAGCGGCCCGAGAATGCAGATCGAGCCGCGCATCTTGCGGATGAGTTCGTAGTCGCCGTGCGCCTTCAGCTTCGCGGCCTGCACGGTCACGGTGTTGCCGTCGATCTTCACCGTCGCGCCGAGCGAGGCGAGAATCTTGCCCATGAACCCGACGTCGCTCAGGTCGGGCACGTTGCGGATCACGCACTTGTCCTTCGTGAGCAGCGTGGCCGCGAGGATGGGGAGCACGGCGTTTTTCGCGCCGCTGATTTGAACTTCGCCGTGCAACGGCACGCCGCCTTTGATGAGCAAACTTTCCATGGAAACGTATTTAGAAACTCGCGTTCAGACGGCGATTCATTCGCCGCGCGACGCGATTAGAATTCTTGGCCGCGAACTGTAGTCAGCGACGATCTCCTCGACAATCCACTTCTCGTCAAAAAACAACTTCGACAACGCCGTCTCCTGACCGTCGCCGAATTCGAGCATCAGTTTGCCGCCCGGTTTCAGGAACGCGCCTGCGTCCGTCGCGAGCCGCCGGTAGAAATCCAGCCCGTCCGCGCCGCCATCCAGCGCGAGCCGTGGATCAAAGTCACGCACCTCCGGCGAGAGCGTGGCGATTTCCTCGGCCGCGATGTAAGGCGGGTTGCTGACGATGAGGTCGAATTTCGACTCCCTCGGCAAAGCCGCGAACGCATCGCCTTCGTGGAAAATGATGCGGTCGGAAACTTGATTCGCCGCCGTGTTCTCCCGTGCCAGTGCCAGCGCCTCCGCCGAAATATCCACCGCGTGAACGGTCACGCCCGTGGCCTTCTTCGCAATGGCGATGGCGATGCAGCCCGTGCCGGTGCCGAGATCGAGGGCGGTTGAGAGTGGAGAGTTGAGAGTTAAGAGAAATTGCCAGGCGCGCTCGGCCAGCAGTTCCGTCTCCGGCCTTGGCACCAGCGCCGTGCGCGAGCATTTCATCTCCAGCCCGCAAAACGACGTGCTGCCTGTGATGTGCTGCAACGGCTCCCGCACCGCCCGCCGCTTCACCATCTCGCGCACCGTGTTCAATTCCGCCTCGTTCAACACCCGGTCGAAATTCAAGTAGAGCTTCAGTCGCGGCATGTTCAACGCGTGCGCGAGCAGCAATTCGATATTCAGTCGCGGCGACTCCACGCCTTTCTTCTCAAGGAATTCGCTGCTGCGCCGGATGATTTCCAGGACGGTCACTGCGGCAAGGGAACGGCAGCGACGAAAGAGTGGCAAGCGTTCGTTTGCCTCGCGGCGCGCGGACATTCGCGCCGCTTGATTTCCCTTTCGCCTGTCGTACGCTCGCGCCCACTTTTTATGGAACTGAACAACGACGAGATCCGCCGCTACTCACGCCACCTCATTCTCCCCGAGGTCGGCATGGCCGGGCAGAAAAAGATTTGCTCCACGAGCGTGCTCTGCATCGGCGCGGGCGGTCTTGGCTCGCCCATCACCATGTATCTCGCGGCGGCGGGCATTGGCAAAATCGGCGTGCTCGATTTCGACGTGGTGGATTTCTCGAATCTCCAGCGCCAGATCGCGCACGGCACGAGCGACGTGGGCCGGCCCAAGACCGAGTCCGCGCGCGACACGATCAAGAGCATCAATCCGAACGTCGAGGTCGTCATCCACAACGAGCGCATCTCGGCGGAGAACGCCTTGGACATCATCCGGCCCTACGACATCGTGGTGGACGGCACGGACAATTTCCCCACGCGCTACCTCACGAACGACGCCTGCGTGCTGCTCAAGAAGGCGAACGTGTATGGCTCCATCTTCCGCTTCGAGGGCCAGGCCAGCGTCTTCGCGCCGCATCTGGGCGGGCCGTGCTATCGCTGTCTTTATCCCGAGCCGCCGCCGCCGGGCATGGTGCCGAGCTGCGCGGAGGGCGGCGTGCTGGGCGTGCTGCCCGGCATCGTCGGCTGCATTCAAGCCACGGAAATTTTGAAGCTCGCGCTGGGCAAAGGCAGTTCACTCGTCGGCCGTCTGCTGCTCTTCAACGCGCTGGACATGAAGTTCCGCGAATTAAAACTGCGCCGCGATCCCAAGTGCCCAATCTGCGGCGACCACCCCACGATCAAGGAGCTGATTGATTACGAAGTCTTCTGCGGCATCCAGCCCCAGGCCGCCGTCACGAGCGGCAATCCCGACGAAGTGACCGTTCAAGAAATGAAGAAGGCGCTCGAAGACGCGTCGCTGCACATCAAGGTCATTGATGTGCGCGAGGCGGACGAGCACCAGATCGCGCGCGTCAACGGCGTGCCGCTGGTGCCGCTGAGCACGCTGCCGCAGAAGTTCACCGCGCTTGATCCGAACCAGCAGTATTACATCCACTGCAAGAGCGGCGTGCGCTCGATGAAGGCGCTGAACTTCCTCCGCGAGCAGGGCTTCAAATATCTCAAGAGTGTGAAGGGCGGCATCAGTGCGTGGGCGGACGAGATTGATCCGAACGTGCCGAAGTATTGAGGCGCGGGCGGTTCAGGACATCCGCTTCGCCAGCGCGCGCTTCGCCACGCGGGCCACGTAGATCACCGCGACCAGGGCGAGCGCGAGCGCGGTGAGCTTGATCCAGAGCGGTGTCGAGACTTTCTCCGTCAGGTCGCGTGCGATGCTGCCCAGATACACGTAGAAGAACGTGCCGGGAATCATCGCGAAGTTCGCCACGAAGTATTCTTTCCACGACACGCGCGTGAGTCCGAACGCGTAGCTCGTGATCGAGAACGGAAAGATCGGCGCGAGCCGCACCAGCGCGACTATTTTCCAGCCTTCGGCGGCCACGGCCTCGTCAATCGCCTGAAACTTCGGATGCGCGCCGAGCTTGCGCGCGATCCAGTCGCGCGCGAGATGGCGTCCGAGCAGGAAGGTCACGTTGGCCGCAATGGTCGCTGCGAGCAGCACCCAGACCGCGCCCTGCGCGAAGCCAAAGATGAACCCGCCCCCCGCCGTGAGAATGGCCGCCGGCATGCAGATGATCACCGTGGCGACAAAGAGGAGCACGAAGACCGCTGGTGCCCACGGGCCGAGGCTTTGAATCCACTTCAAAGATTGATCAAGCAGCCCGGTTTGCTTCACCCAGCGAAACATGAGCAGGAAAACTGCCGCCGCCACGAGGAAGACTAGCACGCGCGCGACCTGCCGGACGGGAGAAATGGGCGGCGCGGGCGTCATCACTTCAAATCTTGCGTGGCGGAAACAGCCGGCAGTTTCATGGTGCGCGAGAGTGTCGGCGCGCAGCGGGAAAGACAACCGGGAAAGGCCGCACCAAACTCCTGAGCGATGGAGCGCGGCGTTCACGCCGCTTCACTTGCCTCCAGTCCGGACGCTTCAGAACTTTTCACGACCCGCTGCTGACGGGTGTTGAAGCGTCATAAATGCCGCGCTCCGTTTCCATCCGCCCGGTTCGAGTTTTTGTTTGGCAGTCGTGACGCCGCTGCCGCTAGGCTGGCCGGATTCGGACGCGTCACCTGCGCTTCCGGCGTGCATTATGATTGGCAAAATCTTCTGTGAACTTTCGTTCGCCGTCCGGCGCAACCGCCTGACGCGCCTCATTCACCATCCCCGCGTCGCGCAGAAGCTTCACCCCGAGGCCGCCGAACCGGCCGTCATTAAATGCCTGCTCGAAGGCAAGTGGAACGGTCCCGTCTGGGACGTGGGTGGTTTCATGGGCAACCTCGCCTACGCCGTGGCGCAGCGGCACCAGGTCATCGTCTTCGAGCCGAACCTCTGCAACCTCTACTACCTCGGCTACAAGCTGAAGGACACGCCGAACGTCACCGTCGTCCCCTGCGCGCTCACCCTCGAAGGCCAGCCGTGGACCGCCTCCATCGAGCCGGATTTCACGAAGCCCTCCGTCGGTCCGCGCACCATCACCATGTCGGTGGAAGAGGCGTTGAAAAAATTTGGCCGCCCCGGACTCATCAAGCTCGACATCGAGGGCGGCGAATACGAAGTGCTGAAATCCCCCGCGCTCATCGGCCTGACGCTGCTGGTGGAATGGCATCGCGAAGTGCCGAAGGAACTGGCGCACTGGAATCTTCAGACGTTGGACGCGGTGCATTCGCTGCTCACGCCAAAGTAGGCGGACAGGGGCGAAATCAAGTGCTGGCCGGTTTGGGACGAACCAACGCGGCGTTCGTAAAGCCCTGAAAATAGCGGGGAAAATTGATGCCGCAGCGCACTCTAAAGTCGAAGATGGTGCGCATAGCAGGACTTGAACCTGCACACCTTACGGCACTACCACCTCAAAGTAGCGTGTCTGCCAATTCCACCATATGCGCAACCGGAGGCCGAATTAAGCAGCTAACACCGGGGGTCGCAAGCCGTTTTTCCGGCCGACTGGCGCGAAGGTGCGTCTGAAGGCTGTTCTCGAGGTGGCAGTGGGTGCAGCGCGACCCGTTCCAGCACCCGCCCCAAGAGCAGCGTCAAGAGGCGCTCGCGGGCCATGCGACCAAAAGAAAAGAGCCGGGTTGAACCCGGCTCCGTGGTGATGAGGTCGTTGACGCCTTCACCCAGACGTTCAGAAGTGTGACACGGCCAACTTTTTTCGCTGCTCGAACCGCGTCACGAGCAAGACCTCTCTGCCAACCCTAACGAACAGCGAACCAATGACGGTTTGAGAGCGGCACGGGGAATTCGTTCAAAAATATCTTCAACTTTCTGAAAGATAGTTTTCGTCCAAGCCGAACGGCAGGAAGTCGCGATAAATCAGGCGCATCGGGAGGGGTGGTGAAGGCGGGCTGCGGTGAAGTGGGGGATTTTTCGGAAGCGCGTCGCCGTTCGCACGTTGCTGCGGACAAGAATGTCCGCGCGCCTCAGCCGCAGATTTCCCGCGCGCTTAACTTCTCCAAATTGTCCACGGCCCAGTCCGGTTTGAACGGCAGCAAATCTTTCACACGATAAATCCCGGTGCCGACGGCGATCACTTTCGCATCAATGGCGCGGGCGCAGGCGATGTCGAGCGGGGTGTCGCCGATGACGAGCACTTCGTCGCCGCGCAGTTTCTGGCCGAGGATTTTTTCGCCGCGCTGCTTGGCGATGGCGGCGATTTCGTTGCGCTCCGCCGAGTCATCCGCAAAGGCGCCGGTGGTGAACTGTCCCCAGAGATTGAACTGTCGCAGCTTGATTTCCGCGCCGAGCGCGATGTTGCCGGTGAGCAGGCCGATGACGGGCGGCTGCGGCAGCGCGCGCAGTTCATGCAGCCACGTCCACACGCCGGGATGCACGCCGCCGGGCAGTTGTTGCAGCATGTGTTCGAGCATGAACACGTAGGCGTCCAGGAACTGCTCAATGTTTTCCGCCGAGGGCGCGATGGCGTTGTGGACGAAGAACTCGCGCAAGATGGAAACGTCCGTGCGCCCGGCGAATTTCAATTTTTCCGTGCCGTCGTTCACGCCGAAGAAATTCGCGAACACGCGCGCGAACGCCTTCTCGCCCGCGCCGCCCGAGTGAATGAGCGTGCCGTCAATGTCGAAGAGGACGAGGCGGATCATGCGGGCGTGGGCTTCAAAACTTTTTCGAGAAGCGTTTGTTCGACTCGCCTTCCTCGGGCGCAGCGGCTTCTGGCGGTGCAGGCGTCGCGGCCGCCGCTTCCGGCGCTTTCACCGCCTCGGCCTTCGGCGGATGATCCACCGCCTGCACAAAGGTCATGCGCAGGTGCATCAAACTTTGCTGCAACAGCTTCTGCTCCTCGGGCGCGAGATTGCCGGCGGTCTTCACCTCCAGCATTTCGAGCTGCGCGATGAACATCTGCGCCGCCTCCAGGTCTTGCACGCGCTCGCCTGTCTCGGGATGCGGCATCGCGCCCAGAAGCATCAGCGCCATGTTCGTGTTCTGGATGACCATGTGCGCGAAAATCTCGGTCATCATCCGCTCGCCCTCGGCGTCGAGCGGCGCGTCGTCGTTGATTCCAGGCTGGGCTTCGTTCATGGGGCCGGATTCTTTTGCCGCCGCGAAATCTCCGCCATCAAAAAATGGATGAGATGTTTCAGCCGGCCCTCGATCTCCACGGTCTCCAAAATTTTCTGCCGCTCGACGGCTTCCGAGAGCAGCGCGCAGGTCACGAGGTCGGCGACCTGGTCCGCGCCGGGCAGTTGCGAGAGGTAGCTCAACACTTCTTTCTTCGAGAAGACGGTGGGCTTGTGCAGATCGCCGCCTTTTTTCTTCACGGGAAAGGGTGACGGGAAGGGTGCGATTTCCAGACGTTGCTCGACGAGTTCATGAACTTTCGCGACCAGCGCATCAATGGTCACGTTGTCGGCGGCGGCAGCGGCGAGCGGGCGAATGCGCTGCACGCGGTAGGGTTTGTATTGCACCGTCTCGCCGAGCTGCACGCGCGTCAGCCCCTGGAGGATGAGATGCGACGTGCCGTCATTGTGCCCGACGGAGACGCGGATGAGTCCAAGCCCGGCGACAGGGCAGGGAATTTCGCGCGTGCGTCCGGGCCGCTGCATGGCCACGGAGAACATGCGGTTTGAGTCCAGCGCCTCGGCGAGCATCCGGCGGTAACGCGGCTCGAAGATGTAGAGGGGCAGCAGCGCTTGGGGAAAAAGAGTCGCGCTCTGGAGAGTCATCACGGGCACCGCGTCCGGCAGTTGCATGGCGGGAGTGTAAGTGGGGAGAAGTTGAAAGCAAGAAGGCGGGCGGAGCGCGGACTTTCCAGTCCGCAGCAACATGCGACAACTGGAGGCGTCCAGATGAAATGTCATCGCCCGGCTTTTGTGGCTTGCTGCGGACTGGAAAGTTCGCGCGCGGGCTGCGCCTCCGGGCTTTTTGGCGCTGGACGCTTGATATTTTCACCCTCCCTGTGAGCTGAAAATCCCGCTTGCCAGCGGACGTTTGGCTGATACCTTCCGCCCTCTTTTATGAAAGCTGACATTCATTCGAACTATCGCGAAGCCGAGATTCGTTGCGCCTGCGGCAACGTGATCAAGACGCGTTCCGTGAAGCCGGTCACCATCATTGGCATCTGCAACGCCTGCCATCCCTTCTACACGGGCCAGCAGAAATTCGTGGACACCGCCGGCCGCGTGGACAAGTTCCAGCAGCGCATGGCCAAGACCCAGGCCGCCCAGGCCGCGACCGCCGCCGCCAACACCGGCAAGAAAAAGAAGAGTTAGCCAGCGACTTTCGACTCCGCCCGCTTGGCGTTCGCGCCGAGCGGGCGGATTCTTTTTCCACGACAGCTTGCGATTTTCGGGTGGCGTGCTTGTTCCAAGGCCCAAATGAATCTCAAATTTTAAATCCGAAATCATAAATGGACCTGAAGCCGCACATCGAAAAGTTCCGCCAGCGCTTTGCTGAAATTGAAGTTCAGCTCAGCGACCCGAACGCCTTTGCCAACAATCAGCGGGCACAGGAACTCTCGAAAGAATACGCGCGCCTGAAAGGACTCGTCGCGGACGGCGAGGCGTATCTGAAAGTCGAACGTGACCTCACC
This sequence comes from Pedosphaera sp., assembly GCA_031380445.1. Classification (GTDB taxonomy): domain Bacteria; phylum Verrucomicrobiota; class Verrucomicrobiia; order Limisphaerales; family SIBH01; genus JANNGC01. The sequence continues at coordinate 2,277 of JANNGC010000211.1, read as the reverse complement.
GAGAACCGCGCGCTCCTCACCACCGAGCCGGAGGAATCCGAGATGGCGCAAATGGCCCGCGAGGAAATCGCCCGGCTCGAACCGGAGGAGAAACGCCGCGCGCTCGCCGTGCAGGCCGGCGTTTTGCCGCCTGACCCAACGGACTCGCGCAATACCATCATCGAAATCCGCGCCGGAGCCGGCGGCAACGAGTCCGCGCTGTTTTCCGCCGACCTCTACCGCATGTACACCCGTTACGCCGAGGACCACGGCTGGAAGGTGGAGACGATGGATTCCAGCCCGTCCGACTTGGGTGGATTCAAGGAAATCATCTTCACCGTCACCGGCAGCGATGTGTACAAGCGCCTGAAGTACGAGAGCGGCGTGCATCGTGTGCAGCGCGTGCCCGCCACCGAGGCGCAAGGCCGCATTCACACCAGCACCGCCACGGTGGCCGTGCTGCCCGAGGCTCAGGAAGTGGATGTCGAAATTAAGCCGGAAGACATCGAAGTCACTTGCTGCCGCGCCTCCGGCAAGGGCGGCCAGGGCGTGAACACCACGGACTCCGCCGTGCAGATTCAGCACAAGCCCAGCGGCCTCACCGTCCGCATCGCCGACGAACGTTCGCAGATTAAGAATCGCGCCAAGGCCATGACCGTCCTGCGCTCGCGCCTGCTCGAACGCAAAATCGCCGAGGAGAATGCGAAGTACGCCGCGCAACGCAAAGACCAGGTCGGCACCGGCGACCGCAGCGAAAAAATTCGCACTTACAATTTCCCGCAGAACCGCGTCACTGATCACCGTATCGAACTCACGCTCTACAATCTGTCAAACGTGATTGATGGGGACATTGATCCGCTCGTCGAGCCGCTGATGATTCATGACTTGGATGAGAAGCTGAAGGCGTTGGGAAGTTGAGAAAGTTTCGTCAGAGTGACGAGCTTGTGACTATCGGGTGAGAATGCGATTCGCCGATCACCGGTTTGAATCGAACGGCGTGCCGTCGGATGAGCATCGCAGACGATTAAAAGAGCACGAGTTCGTGGCTCCTTTTTTCGGTTCCATGTAAATGCTCTGTATCGTCGCTCAATGATTTTCGCCAATCTTCCTCAGAAATGCGGTTCAACTCATGGCGTATGCACATTTTTAAGTGAGATTTAAGTCGCTCTACGACTTCGTACAGTTCTTCATTTGCAGTTCTGGACGCGAGTTTTTGATTTTTACGGTGTTGCATGCATCAATGTTTTTTGTCGGTTAAGTGTTGGTGGAGCGTTTGAAAAAAGAGCGCTTTGAGAAACTGGTATTCAATCAAGTACTTAAAAGCCATTAGCTGTTGTTCTGCGTAATCATCCAAATCTTCCTGCGCGTTAAATATGGTCTCGTTGTGAAACTCGATATTCACAAATCCGAGCAGTCTGTCTTCCGCTTTAACGGCAAAACCGATGTAATGCCTGACCGTTTTCTTACGTTTTCCACTGCCCTTAGCGTAATCTTCGCAACTCAATTTGGAGACGTATTGTTGACCGCTCTTGACGCATTTTACGCAGGCAAAATCGGCGAACATTGGCGCATTCAAATCTATCGACTTCGTAAGTACGTTGTCCCGATTTGGCGGGTAGTGTGTCATGTATTTGAGTTTTGAGGATGACGACACAGGTGCGGAAAAATCCTCCACTGCGTACACAGAAATAAATACGTCCCGGGGTTTAACTTTGATTGTTTTTAGGCTTAACCGAGCGTGTTCTGCGAGTGCTTCAACGACCAGTCCTAAATTCAACTCAAAACGATGACCATCCAAAAATCTGATTTTTGCACTCGTTGAGTCGTCTCGGAGTTTATTCCAGTGCTGACGAATTTCGTTATTGAGATTCAGCATGCAGTGGGCGATGCGCTCCGGCTCAGTTTTTAGGACTGCTTGTGAGGGATTTAGATCAAGCCAGATATTCCCCACTTGGACAATGACAGTCAGCACAACAACCACTAAAAAAAAGTGAGCAACGTGCGTCGCGGAAGTAGTGTGAAAAACAGTGTTCAGCCAATCCGTTACTGAAAACCCACTCAATTTTTTAATCGTGAAATAAGCTGCTACCAATGCCAGAACTATCGAGGAAATGGCTTTGATGTATCTGTTGGTAACTAGCGATGAGATTTTCTTTTGAGCCTATCCGGAAGTTTGTGTGCGGGTCAGAAGTGAGAGAGAAGAAAGCACATGAGCAAGACGAAGACGGAAAAGACCAAACCGGAAGCTTTTAAGAAAGGAAAGACCGGACCGGACGCGAGCCTGATCGATCAATGGCT
>JANNGC010000209.1:0-2946 GCA_031380445.1 Pedosphaera sp. | reverse complement strand
GCAAGCTCAAGGGTCCGCGTCCCGCCCTGACCAGCATCGCGGCCAGTCCCGAGCGGAAGAAGGCGTTCATCGAGGACATCCGCCTCGCGCTCTACGCGTCGAAGATTGTCAGCTACGCGCAGGGCTACATGCTCATGCGCGCGGCGGCGAAAGAGTACGGCTGGAATCTCAACTACGGCGGCATCGCCCTCATGTGGCGCGGCGGCTGCATCATCCGCTCCCGCTTCCTCGGCAAGATCAAGGAAGCCTACGACAAGAATCCGAAGCTGATGAACCTGCTCATCGACGATTACTTCCGCGGCGAGATCAAGAAGGCGCAGAAGGGCTGGCGCAACATCGTCGCCACGGCGGCGAAGAAGGGCATCCCGGTTCCGGCGTTCAGCACGGCGCTGGCGTTCTACGATCAATATCGTTCGGCGGTGTTGCCGGCGAATCTGCTCCAGGCGCAACGCGATTACTTCGGCGCGCACACCTACGAGCGCGTGGACAAACCGCGTGGCGAATTCTTTCACACGAACTGGACCGGCCGTGGCGGCACGACGGCCAGCTCGACGTACAACGTCTGAGCGCACGGCTCACGAAAGATTCAACGCCCGGCGGCTGCGGCTGCCGGGCGTTTTTCTTTTGTCGCGGAGCGTTTGATCGCTTCAAGTTCTACCCAGCATGAGCACTGGACTCGCTTGGATTCTTTTGATCATCGCCGGCCTGCTGGAAATCACCTGGCTGCTGGCGATGAAGTATTCGCAGGGCTTCACCAAGCTCTGGCCGACGGTGTTTGTCTTCGTCGTCGGCACGGTGAGTTTTTATCTGCTCTCGCTCTGCCTGAAGGTCATTCCCGTCGGCACGGCGTACGTGGTGTGGACGGGCATCGGCGCGGTGGGCGGCGCGTTGCTGGGAATCCTCGTTTTCCATGAACCCGCCACGGCCTGGCGATTGACGAGCATCGCGCTCGTGGTCGCGGGCATCGTGGGGCTGAAACTCACCAGCCATTGAAGGCATGTTTAGGCTTGCCACGGGCGTCTCTGGCGCGCAAATTACGCTCGCGATAAATGCCGAACATGGCCGCCAGACCGTCAATCAAATCTGCATGAACTTCCTTCCCTGGAGGGCGCTTTGAGCCGCCCGTTTCAGCCCCGTGGCTCGTGGAACAGTGGTCCACAATTCAAAATCAACGGGAAGATCCGCGCCCGTGAAGTCCGCGTCATCGGTCTGGAGGGCGAGCAGCTCGGCGTGCTGCCCTTGTCCGAAGCCATTCGCCAGGCCCAGGTGCTCGGCGTCGATCTCGTCGAGATCGCCGCGACGGCGGTTCCCCCGGTCTGCCGCATCGTGGACTTCGGCAAGTTCCGCTACGAGCAGGCGAAGAAGGAGAAGGATTCCAAGAAGCACCAGCACGCCAACAAGGTGAAGGAAGTGCAGCTCAGTCCTGGCATCGACCCGCACGACTTCGGCGTGAAGCTGAATCACGCGATTGATTTCCTCTGCGAAGACATGAAGGTGAAAATCACCCTCAAGTTCCGCGGCCGCGAAATGGCGCACAAGGAGTTTGGCTTCCAGCAGGTGCAGAAGTTCATCGTGGAAGTGGCCCCGTGGGGTCATCCTGATTTCGAGCCGAAGCTGATCGGCAAAGGCATCAACGCCATGATCAGCCCGCTCCCGCGCAACAAGCGGGCGAAGCATCCCAAGGGCGAGGATGAAGACGAGGAGCCGGGCGAAGAAGACAACGGGAAACCCGCTGCTCCGCCCAAGCCCAAGCCCTCTCCAGCGGCCGGTTCGACCAAGCACAAACCCGAGGCTTCGGCTGACGGCTTTGCCAACAACCCCTTCAACCAGCTCGAAGGCAAGGTCAGTTGATTCGTGCGCCCGCGTGTGGCGGGCGTGAAATTTTTCCAGCGGCGTCTCGCGAGAGACGCCGCTGATTTTTTGACTGTGGCGGCGGGCATCCTTGCCGGCCAGTGAGGGTCGGCTTCCAGCCGCCCGGCCCGGGCTAAACCTGGCGAGGATGCAACGAACCCAGGATTAACGGCTTGACCAACGCCTGAAAGCCGGAAGAGTCATGGGCACACAAATCAGGTCGTGCCATGAAACCAAATTACGCGCGGGCATCGCAGATTGCTTCACTGGTGGTTCCGCTCATTGTCCTGCTGCTTTGCATTTCCCCACTCCACGCGGCCGATTACTCTCAGCGAATTTCAGAGATCGACCAAAAGATTGCGGAGCTGGAGGCGCAGAAGAGCCGAGCCTTGAAAGAGCTACGAAAGGGACTTTTTTGTTCGGAATGCAAGCGGACCGCCTCGGAGATCGAACGCACCGAACGCGTGTCGTTTGAGCAGCACCTGAACAATGTAAAGGGCGACGCCATTCCTGCCTCCAATGACGTCATCAACAGAAAAGCCCGCGAATACGACCAGCGCATTGAAGCCCTCCAAAGAGAACGCCACCAGTTGCTGAATCAGCAACGCCAACAACAGGAGCGCGAGGAGATGACCCGGCGAAATCAACTCGAAGCCCAACGTCAGGCGGCCGAAGCCGCCTTGCGCCAGCAACAACAACAGCAGCAACAACAGGCTAGCGCCGAACGCGCCCGCCAAACGCAAGCCGCCACCGCCAAGCAAAATCAAAGGCTGGAACGCGCCCAAGGATTGGCCAACACCTTCATGGAGGGTTTCAACCGCGCCAACGATCAAAACAAGAAGTGGGATGAGTTTCAGGAGACGCGACGCGAACGCGAGCGTCAATGGGAACGAGATTATGATGAACTAGAAAGACAGCAAGCGGCCTTGGAGGCCGCTGAAGCCGCCGCGCGCAGAGCCTATCCGGAAGTTTGTGTGCGGGTCAGAAGTGAGAGAGAAGAAAGCACATGAGCAAGACGAAGACGGAAAAGACCAAACCGGAAGCTTTTAAGAAAGGAAAGACCGGACCGGACGCGAGCCTGATCGATCAATGGCT
>JANNGC010000155.1:0-1797 GCA_031380445.1 Pedosphaera sp. | reverse complement strand
GCCCGACCAGAAAGACTTGGCGCCGTCCGTCGGCTGGCCCGCTTTCACCGAGGGCCAGCTGGTCGCGGGCACATTGCCACCAAGGCACGGGCCGAAGTGATGAATCTCCCCGCACTCGGGATCGAACTTCACGTAGTAGCGCGCGAACACGCGGTCGTAGCCCCAGCCGCCTTTCGCGTTTTTCAAGCGACGATACAGTTGCGCGCCCGGCCCCTGCTCACGCTCCATGACGAGCGAGTGTTTGCCCACGCTGCCCGTCGGCACGTCGTCGGAGAAATTCATGCCCGGCTTGTCGCCCACCGTTTCCCAGCGCGCGAAAATCTCCTGCTTGGAAGCCGCCTCGAAGTCCTCCACGAGAATGACTTTCGCGTCGCGCTCGATTCCGCGGTCTGCGGGATAGCGCGCAGCGATGCCCTCTTTGGGAAAAGCGGTTTGCGCGCGCGCGAACACCGGGACAGTAAGGACGAAAGCGGCGAGCCACAAAACTTGCGGAGATTTCATGCGCGCAAGATGTTCATCCAGGCCCACCGCGTCAACGTCCGGCGTGGCTACGCTTGCCATCGAATGACCCCGTTTGTTTAATCTGCGCCGTGGCACAACAACAAACTCTGCGGCGCAGCGTCAGTTTCAGCGGCATCGGATTGCACAGCGGCAATCGCGTGAACATGACCTTCCTCCCCGCCGCGGCGAACAGCGGCATCCGTTTCCGTCGCACCGATCTCGAGGGCAAGCCGGAGCTGGAGGCCCGAGTGGATCTCGTGGTGGACACGCAACGCTCGACCACGCTCGGACGCGGCGCGCTCAAGGTGCAGACCGTTGAACACATCCTCGCGGCATTTGCCGGCTGCGAAATTGACAACGCCATCGTGGAGATTGACGCGAACGAGCCGCCCATCGCCGACGGCAGCGCGCGCGAGTACGTGAAGATGATTGATTCCGTGGGCGTGACCGTGCTGCCCGAAGCCCGCGAGCCGTATCGCCTCAAGGAGCCGATTGAGATCGCCGTCGGCGAGGCCATGATGTCCGTCTTCCCGCACGACAAGCTGAAGATCACCTGCACCAGCGCGGACAGCGGCAACCGCTTCACGGAATTTTTCAGCCTCGAAGTTTCGCCCGAAAGCTGGCGCAAGGAACTCGCGCACGCGCGCACCTTCTGCTTCTTCGAGGAGATCGAATACCTCTACAAGAGCGGGCTTATCAAAGGCGGCTCGCTGGAAAACGCCATCGTCATCCGCGACGACGCGGTGCTGACGAACGAGCCGCTGCGTTACGTGCAGGAATTCGTCCGGCACAAGATGCTCGACATCGTCGGCGATCTCTCGCTGCTCGGGCGTCCGTTGCACGGGCACATCGTGGCGGTTCGCCCGAGCCACCAGTCGAACGTCGAACTGGTGAAGGCCATTCAAACGCAGATGCGCAAGCCGCTCGTGGCCGCGCAGACCTTCGCGCCGCCGCCGCAGCCCTTGCCCACGGAAAAGGTGGAGACGCCGGTAAAAAAATCTGGGGCGGAAACCACCGTCACTGAAACCGAAGCCCCGCTCGTGCGCGACGGCGCGACGCTGGACGTGATGCAGGTGATGAAAATTCTCCCGCACCGTCCGCCGTTCCTGATGGTGGATCGCGTGACGAAGATTGACGGCAACAAGATCACCGCGCTGAAACTGGTCACGATGGGGGAGTCGCATTTTCAAGGACACTTCCCCGGACATCCGATCATGCCGGGCGTGCTCCAGCTCGAAGCCATCGCGCAAGTCGCGGGCATCCTGATGATGCGGCAGGCGGAGAACACGGGGAAAC
>JANNGC010000047.1:0-2235 GCA_031380445.1 Pedosphaera sp. | reverse complement strand
CTGCTTCAAGGTCACATCGCTGTAGCCAAGAATCGCCGTGAGGATGTTGTTGAAATCATGCGCCACGCCGCCGGCCAGTTGTCCGATGGCCTGAACTTTTTGCGACTGCTGAAACTGCTCCTCCAATTTCTTGCGCTCCGTCACGTCGCGCGAATTGAAGATGACTCCGGCCACCACGGGATCGTTGAGCAGGTTGTTCCCGCAGCCTTCGAGAATGCGATACGAGCCGTCGCGATGACGGAAGCGGAAGGTGAGCTGCGGCGTGTTCCCCTGCCCTTGCAACGCCGTCTGAAAAGCCTCCGCCACATACGGCACATCCTCGGGATGCACGAACTCGAAGGCGTTCTTGCCGCGATACTCCTCGGGCTTGTGGCCCAGCACCGTCTCGATGGAATGGCTCTCGTAGCGAATGGTGCCGTCCGGTTCCAGGATGGTGATCAGGTCCAGCGCGTTGTCCGTGAGACGGCGAAAATACGCCTCGCTCTTCCGCATCTGCGCGGTCTGACGCTCGCGCTCCAGCGCGCGGCCCAATTGTGTGCCGACGTGCTGCATCAGTTCCAAAAAACGATTGGAAGGCTCTTCGGCAGTGCGGGAGAAAAATTCCATCACACCGACTACGTTGCTCCCGGCGAAGAGCGGAAAGGCGAAGGCTGAAGTCAGTCCGAGATCTTGGGCCAACGCGGCGCGCGTGCCGTCTCCATCCGCGCTGAGTCGCAACGTCCACGCGGGCTGGCCGCTGGCGAAAACGTAGCCCGGCAAACTTTCGTCGCGCACAAAGCGCATGGGCGCAGCGAGATTGCGAAAAACTCCCAGCGCCGCCGGACGGTCCGCATACCAGAGCTGCGCGGAGACCAGTTCGCCCTCGCCGCCTTGAGATTCTTCACTCGTGAGCACATGAGCCAGCGGCCAGTCGTGGTGCCGGCACAATTTCTCCAGCGCGATGGTCATCGCCTCCGCGAAGGTCTGCGCTTCGTTCGCGGCGACGGTGATGGCCTGCAACAAGACGAGGTGCTTCTGCTCCGCGTAAAACTGTCCGATGGCGGATTCCGCGAGGCTCTCAGCCTCCAGACGCGCGGCGCGCTCCTGCGCCGCCTGATCACGCAGCAGTTCAAACTCTTCCGGGTTCATGGTCATGCGTTCCTCCGCTGAAAGGCCGAAGGCAGGAAGACACGCCAGCCCGCGCGCCGTTCGCGAGAACTGCGCCCATGCTGGAAATGAAGGCGCGAACCATTGTTCCGACGCACGTTTCCTCCTAAACCGAATCCGACTGCTTTCACGTTGATGATGTTCCGACTGGCGGAACACCGGATTCATCGTCGCATCCGGCGTCTGGCTTGAGATGAAGGCGGGGCTGCGGTTGGGCGCGGTGAATAATTTTCTGAAGATACCGTTTGCATCTCCGGCCAACAGGCAGAGCTTGTTCGGCAGAAAGCCCGTCCCATGACTGCCCAAGTACCGCCGCATCGTGTGATTCGAGAAATCGAGTCGGGGCTGTATTTGTCACCCGGCGGCGACTGGGTGCGCACCGAAGAGGAGGCGTTCGACTTTCCCGATCTCCGCAGCGCCCTCACTACCTGCGAACAGATGCAGGAACGCGGCGTGGAGATGGTGATGATCTTCGACCGGCCTCCGACGAGCGCGGCGCGAGACTGAGTAAGAAGCTTTCACCCGCCAGCGCGCGGTCACTGCGCCAATTTTGTCATCTCCGCCGCCGCCATCTTTTTCAAACTCCGTCCGACGAGTTGGGCGATGGCCAGAGAGTGGGGCGTGTCGAGCGCGGCGCCGCATTCCTGCACGGCTGTGAAATGTTTCCGCGCCTCGGGCGTGTCGCCGGTGGCAACGGCGGTGCGGCCCGCTTGCGTCACGGCGACGGCCAGCTTTTTCAGCTTCTCAAGCTGGGGCAATAGCTCGGCGGACTTGGTCTCCCGCTCGGCTTGGGAAAGCTTTTTGAACTGATCCTCGGTGAGGCTCAGCGGCGAACTGGCGGGGAACAACGGGCCGCCCTTCCAGTCCGTCGCCACAAACGTGCTGACGGCGGCGGCCTTGTCACCTTGCTCCCACACGATGAGCACCGGCTGCGTCACGGGCACGCCCGTCGGCGAACTGGCGGCGGGCGCAGGCGGTGGCTGCTGGCCGCAGCCCGCGAACAGCAGAGCGGCGGCGAGCATGGCGGTGAGGAAGGTTGTTTTCATAAAGGGTGCGGGGAATGCGACGTCGGCTCTGGTTCAAGGTTTG
>JANNGC010000968.1:0-1616 GCA_031380445.1 Pedosphaera sp. | reverse complement strand
GAACCACGGAAAACACGGAACAAAGAAATTCCAAGCCAGTCGTCTTCCGCTGCGTCTGCCTTTTCTGTCTTTTCCCTTCCGTGTGTTCCGTGTCTTCCGTGGTTGAACACGCGGACTCGGCGGTCCGCGCTCCAATGATTTGCGTTTCCCGCTCCGCCTTCTCCCCCTAAGCTCGCGCCCGCATGGACATTCAAATCGCCGCGCTCTGTGACGCCGCCACCGACTCGCACGGGAAGCTGAACATTCTCGGCACGTTTGACACCATCAACGCCGGCACGCTCCCCGCCGTGCATCCGCAATGCTCCATCGCGCTCCGCCTCGTCTTCAGCAAAATGGAGGAGGGCCACAAGGACATGAAACTCAACTTCGTGGACGAGGACGGCAAGCTCGTCATGCCGAGCATTGACATCCCGGTGGACGTCACGGTGCCGGACGACACCAGTTTCATCTCGCGGAACTTCATCATCAACATCCAGCAGTTGCGCTTCGAGCGGCCGGGTCTTTACGGCATTGATATCGCGGTGGCGTCGAATCACGTCGGGAGCATTCCGCTGCTCGTGCGGCACACGCCGGCCACGCCGCCGCCCACGGAGAACTGATCCATGTCCTTTGCCTCGCTCACTGAACCGGAAGATTCGGTGGAACTGCTCCAGCGCAGCCTCGCGCGGCAGCGGCTCGGCCATGCCTATCTTTTTTCGGGTGACGATTTGGAACGCCTCGAACTCGTCGCGCGCACGCTCGCGAAGACGTTGAACTGCCAGCACCCGCGTCAAAGCTCCACCGTGCCCGGCGCTCCCGACTCGTGCGACGCCTGCCTCTCGTGCCGGAAAATTGACGGCGGCAATCACTCCGACGTGCAGTGGGTCCGGCCTGAGTCCAAGTCCCGCGTCATCACCATTGACCAGATGCGGGACGTGATGCAGACCATTTTCCTCAAGCCGACCGAGGCGGAGTACAAGGTCGCCGTCATCGTGGGCGCGGATCGGTTGAACACACAGGCGGCGAACGCTTTTCTGAAAACCTTGGAGGAGCCGCCCTCCCGTTCCGTGCTCATTCTCCTCACCACCGAGCCGGGCCGCATTCTGGAGACGATCATCTCTCGCTGCCTGCGGCTGAATTTCTCGGCGGGAGCGGAGCGCTTTCAGGACGAGTCCTTCGTCGCGTGGTTGCGGCAGTTCAGTGACACAGCGGTGGCCGAGCGCGGCTCCATTCTCAGCCGCTACCGTTTGCTCTCGGTGCTGCTCGCGCGTCTGAACGCGCTGAAGGAAAAAGTGGAAGAGGAAATGACCGCGCGCTCGCCGCTCGAAAAATACGACGACCTTGATCCCAAGCTGCGAGAGAGATGGGAGGACGAACTCAAGGCCGCCATCGAGGCGGAGTATCGCCGCCAGCGCGCCGAGGTGCTGACCGGTCTCGAATTCTGGCTTCGCGACGTGTGGCTCCAGTCGCTCGGCGACGCGCGCCTGCTTACGTTCCCCGCGTTGCAGCCCGCCACGGCCACGCTCGCCTCGCGGGTGAACGCGCAGGCCGCGTCCGGCAATCTGCGCGTGCTCGAGCGTTTGCAACTGCAGTTGAACTCGAACGTGCAGGAGGCCCTCGCGCTCGAAGTCGGGCTG
>JANNGC010000946.1:0-2692 GCA_031380445.1 Pedosphaera sp. | reverse complement strand
CGGTTCAAAATTCTTCTGCTCCCGATAGAGTTCGCGTGTGCGGAACTTCACAACCCTCCTCGCCTCGACTTCGGGCCGGCGCAAAAAGCGCGGGCGCGGCGTGATGTGGCTGGTCGTGCTGGCCTTGCTCGCGGGCGGCGGTTGGTTCGTGTGGGAGCGCGGCTGGTTTCAGAAACGCAACGCGGCTCGCACCACCACGCCAGAAACAAACGCGCCCGCGCTTGCTTCCACGAAGCCTTCCGGCGTCAACACGACGGTCATCGTGCGTCCGCTCGTTCCGGCGGCCTCGACCAATACCGATTCAGCGCGCGCGCTCACGCTGCTCGATGCGCAGATCGCGCTCGACCGGATGGCGATTTCTGCCGGCTCGATTGATGGCACGCTCGGTTCGCAGACGCGCCGCGCGGTACGGGCCTTTCAGACGCGCGAAGGTCTGCCCGCCACGGGAGAACTGGACGACGCGACGCGGGTGCGACTGAGTTTGACCGCGCCGTCGTTGGGAAATTTCCGCGTGGAACCCGCCGACCTCGCGCGTCTACGTCCGCTGGCCAGCAGTTGGTTTGGAAAGTCGGAGCAGGGGCCGCTCGACTACGAGACGCTGCTCGAACTGGTTGCCGAGCGCAGCCACGCGCATCCGTCGTTGATCAAAAAGTTGAACGGCGGATGGGATGGAATCACCGCGCCGCCGGGCAGTACCTTGACCGTGCCGCTGACCGTGCGCGCCGCGCCGCGCGCGAAGGCGTCGTATCTTTTAATTCGTCTCGCCGAGCGCACGTTGCAGGCGTTCGACGCGAATCATCAGTTGCTCGCGCACTTCCCGTGCAGCATCGCGGCGCGCGTGGACAAGCGGCCCGCCGGCGAATTGCAGGTCGTGGTCGTGGTGCCGAATCCTGATTACACGTTCAACCCGGAGTTGTTTCCCGAGTCGCCCGAGGCGCGGCAACTGAAGACAAAATTGAAACTCGCGCCCGGCCCGAACAATCCCGTGGGCACGGCGTGGATTGGCTTGAACCTCCCCGGCTACGGCATCCACGGCACGCCCAAGCCCGAGGACGTGGGCCGCACGGAATCGCACGGTTGCTTTCGGCTGGCGAATTGGAACGCGGAGTATTTGCTGCAACTGGTGTCGGTGGGGACGCCGGTGAAAGTGGAACAATGAATTTGGAACTCAGGAACTCAGGAACGGCTTGTTTAGCTGTCTTTTCCTGAGTTCCTGAGTTCCAAATTTATCTTCCTCCTGTTTGTCAACAGTCCCCGCTCGACAAGGAAACCACGACGCCCGAAATTCCCCGCATGTCTCACGCGGACTTCGTGCATCTTCACCTTCACAGCGAGTATTCGCTGCTGGACGCGACTTGTCGTCTCGACAAGCTGATGGAGAAGGCGCACGCGCTGAAATTCCCCGCGCTCGCCCTCACCGACCACGGCACGCTTTACGGCGCGATTGATTTCTACCAGGAGGCGCGCAAGAAGGGCATCAAGCCCATCATCGGCTGCGAGGTGTATGTCGCGCCGGGTTCGCGGCTGGAGAAGAAGTCCTCGGGCGGCGGGCGCGATGTCTATAACCACCTTGTGCTGTTGGCGAAGGACGAGCAGGGCTACAAGAATCTCATCAAGCTCGTCACCTCCGCGCATCTGGAGGGCTATTACTACAAGCCGCGCATCGACAAAGAACTTCTCGCCGCGCACAAGGACGGACTCATCGCGCTCTCGGGCTGTCTCGCGAGCGAGATTCCCGAGGCCATCATCAAGGATGATTTGAAGAAGGCGCGCGCGAGCCTGGACTGGTTCAAGCAGACGCTGGGTGCGGAGAATTTTTATCTCGAACTGCACAACCACGGCATCGCCGAGCAGGCGAAGGTGAACGGGCATCTCATCCCGTGGGCGAAGGAGTTCGGCCTCAAGTGCGTGGCGTCGAACGACGTGCATTACATCGAGCGCGCGGACTGGCAGGCGCACGACTGCCTGATTTGCATCGGCACGCAGACGGTGCGCGACGATCCGAAGCGGATGCGCTACGTGCAGGAGCAGTTTTATCTGCGCTCGGCGGAGGAGATGAAAGCGCTCTTCGCGGACGTGCCGGACGCGGTGCAGAACACGCTGGAGGTGGCGGAAAAGTGCAACTTGGATCTGGTGTTCAACAAGCTGCACTACCCGGTGTTCACGCCGCCGGAACATTTTTCGCGCGAAGGTTATTTGCGCAAGCTGCTCGCGGAGGGATTGCAGCGGCGCTACACGATTCGCGCACGGGCGGAGGGGAAGGAGTTTGTGGTCGAGGGGATTGAGAAGCCGGAGAAACTGCCCACGTACAAAAAAGTAATCAGTGAAACAGTCATCAGTAATCAGTCAGGCCCGAGCACGCCGGGCGTTACCGAGCCGAACACTGTTTCACTGATTACTGACTCACTGATTACTAACCCCGCCGTCGCCTCCGCCATCAAAGACGTCATCGCCCGCCTCCAGCTCGAACTCGACGTCATCGAGAAGACCGGCTTCATCTCCTACTTCCTCATCGTCGCGGACTTCATTCGTTACGGACGTGAGATTGGCATCTCTTGCGTGGCGCGCGGTTCCGCCGCCGGCTCCATCGTCACCTACTTGCTCGACATCGCGAACGTGGACCCGATTCGTTACGGCCTGCTGTTCGAGCGCTTCCTGAATCCCGAGCGCGTCAATCCGCCCGACATCGACA
>JANNGC010000934.1:0-3026 GCA_031380445.1 Pedosphaera sp. | reverse complement strand
TTCCCGATCATCGCGCGATGGCGTGACCATTCGGCGGCGGCGCGAGTGCCTCCAGTGCGCCACCCGGTTCACCACGTACGAAGTCATTGAGGCTGAAACGCTCAAAGTTTTGAAACGCAACGGCAGCGGCGAAGATTTCTCGCGCGACAAGTTGCGCACCAGCCTCGAACGAGCCTGCTACAAACGTCCCGTCGGACCCGAACGCTTGCGCGACCTCGCGGATGAAATCCACCACGACCTCGCCGCCAAGCACGGCGCCGAAGTGAGCTACCGCCAGATCGGCGAGCGCGTGATGGCCGAGTTGCGCTCGCTCGATAAAGTCGCCTACATCCGCTACGCGAGCATCTACCGGCAGTTCGAGGAACCGGACGAATTTCTCACCGAGATCAAGAAGCTGGAGAAGCCGCATGATACTCTTACGTTCGGACTGCCTGGTGTTTGAAATGCACAACGGCGACCACATTCCCTGCTCCGTCACGAACGTCACCGTCGAACTGCTCGGTGGCGCGATGGAGCATCTGGACCGCGAGGTCGTGCAGCACGCCGCCGCCGCCGTGCTCCATTATTTTCATCACGAGTTGCAGCGCACCACGGTGACGCTGGGCGAATTCACCGAGGCGCTGGAAAAGGCGCTGCGCGGACTCGGCCTGAACGTGACCTGCGATCCCGACGCGAAAACCGAACGCGCGGCAGACTGGGACTTGCGCCGAATCGCGGCGGAATCCGGCTACGAATTTGAACTCGGCTTCTTCAACCGCCTCCGCGCCGAAGTGCGGAAAGAACTCGCGGACGCGCCGCAGATGATCCGCTTCTCCGGCCTGCGCCCGTGCGTGAAACAACTCTCCGGCGCACGCCGCTGGAGTCCGCGCTGCCAGCAGTTGAGCGATCAGATCGTGGAATTCCTGCGCGGCTGTGTTTCCCGAGAGAATCCTGCGCAACCCTGCGGACTGACGGTGGTGTAGCCTCCCATGACCCTCTTCGAGAAAATCATCGCCCGCCAAATCCCCGCGCGCATTGCCTACGAAGACGACTCGGTGCTCGCCTTCCACGACATCAATCCCCAAGCCCCGACGCATGTCCTCATCGTGCCGAAAAAACCGGTGCCACGCATCGCCGCCGCCACGGACGAGGACGCCGCCGGGCTTGGCCACTTGCTGCTCAAAGCCGCGCACGTCGCGCGCGAACTGGGGATTGAAAACTCCGGCTACCGCCTCGTGATTAACAACGGTCACGACGGCGGCGAAACCGTCCCGCATCTGCACTGCCACATCCTCGGCGGACGCGCGCTCGCCTGGCCGCCGGGCTGAAAAAATTGGCCCTGGGAGCGCCGCAGCACAGTGTCCAGACAATCCCCACGCCACGCCCCGCGCCAACCGCATCATTGACACCCGCCTTTCGCGTTTCCTACTTTCTCGCGGCAAATAACAAAGTGTGGCCCCCGAATTTGCATTCGGGGATTTTTATGGCCGCGCAACACCCGAATCTATGGCGAATACAATTCTCGTCGGCGCTCAATGGGGCGACGAAGGCAAAGGCAAAATCATCGACGTGCTGACCGAAAGCGCGGACATCGTGGTCCGAACTCAGGGCGGCAACAACGCCGGCCACACCGTTTTCATTGGCGAGAAGAAGTTCGTCCTGCACCTCATTCCCTCGGGCATTCTCCGCAAGACCAAGCAGTGCGTCATCGGCAACGGCGTGGTCGTGGATCCCGTGAATCTCGTCGGCGAGATCGAGGGCCTGCGGAAGTTCAACATCAAGGTGAAGGGCAATCTCTTCCTCAGCGAGACCGCGCACCTCGTGCTGCCCTACCACCGTGAACTCGACGAGCAGCGCGAAATTCTCAAGGGCAAAAATAAAATCGGCACGACCAAGCGCGGCATCGGCCCGGCCTACGGCGACAAGGCCGCGCGCACCGGCTTGCGCGTCATTGATCTCATTCACCCGGACCGCTTCGAGCAAAAGCTGAAGTTCAAAATCGCGGAGAACAACGAAATCCTGAAGGCGTTCGGCGCGAAGCCGTTGTCCTTCAAGAAAGTTCACACCGCGTACCGTGAGGCTGGCGATTACCTCAAGCCCTTCGTCACGAACACCGTGGTCATGCTGCACCAGGCCTGCCGTCGTAACGCGGACATTTTGTTTGAAGGCGCGCAGGGAACTTTCCTCGACATCGATCACGGCACGTATCCGTTCGTCACCTCGTCGAACACGACGGCGGGCGGTGCCTGCACCGGCTCGGGCGTGGCCCCGCATCTCATGGACATGGTCATGGGCGTGATGAAGGCCTACACCACGCGCGTGGGCGAAGGCCCGCTGCCGACCGAGCACGCGGAAATCGCCGACATGTTGCACGGCATGGGCCGCGAGTTCGGCTCGACCACGGGCCGCGCACGGCGCTGCGGCTGGTTCGACTCTGTCGCCACACGTCACGCGCAGATGGTCAACGGCATTGATCAGCTCGCCGTCACGAATGTGGATGGTCTCGATTCGCTGGACGTGATTCGCGTCTGCATCGGCTACCGCGTTGGCTCCACGAAATACGATTACGTGCCGAATGACATCGAGGCGTTCAGCCAGTGCCAGCCCATCTACGCCGAATTCCCCGGCTGGAAAACGCCGACGCATAAAGTCCGCGAGTGGAAGAAGCTCCCGGCGAACTGCCGCTCCTACTTGCGCGCCATCGCTGAGTTGACGAGTGCGAAGCTCGCCATCGTCTCCGTCGGTCCGGCGCGGGATCAGACGATCTTCCTCTGACGGCACGCGGGTTTTCAACCCGCAGCCCTGTCCGAGGTCAGGAAGGCTCCCTCCTTTGCTATGTCGTGTCCCACAAATAGCTGGGCTTATCCCTGAGGTGTCAAAGCCTGGCCGGATGCCCCGCCAGAGCTGGCCCGTCGTTTTGTCCGAACCCGAACTGACCCGACTTCAAGAGTGGTTGCGCGCCGGTTCGACTCCGCAGCCAGCGGCCTTGCGTTGCCGCATCATTCTTGGGGCGGCGGTGGCGGGCCCGCCATCCCCGCTTCGTGCGG